>NZ_JAUBUI010000094.1:0-21338 GCF_036705385.1 Microcoleus sp. B3-A4
AGAAAACTGCGGAGTCTTTTGGGTTTGAGCTAATTGCTAAAACTCCGCAGTTAGATTAAGTTTCTTAGGAGGACTTTCGCTATTAGACAGGGAATTCATTCCCTGGCGGACTACCGGATGGGCGGGAGGACTGGGCGGATGACAGCTTAAGTTGACACCAATGCACGGCGCCTTTGTCCCTACTACAATCGGACTCGCACCGGAGTGCGATTGGCACGAACTTCAAACTCAGCCGATCGGATCATAGATCGTCCCGTCATCTCCGGGGGCTGAGGCAACCTCAACAGCTCCAGAATCGTCGGCGCAATATCCGCCAAACAACCGTCCGTCCTCAGAGGAACATCCGTTCCGTGACCCGGAATCTTCCGACCTTCACCTTCTACCAGAATAAACGGCACCGGGTTAGTAGTGTGAGCCGTCCAAGGATTCCCGTCCTCGTCAAACATCTGCTCAGCATTTCCGTGGTCAGCAATAATAATTGCCGTTCCCCCAGCTTTACTAATCGCGCTCAACAGCCGCCCCAAACATTTATCCACAGTTTCGATCGCAATTATCGTCGCATCCATCATCCCCGTATGACCAACCATATCCGGGTTAGCGTAGTTAATCACCATAAACGAATAGATGCCTTTTTCCAAAGCCGTCACCACCCCATCCGTCACCATATCCGCAGACATCTGGGGCGCCTCATCGTAAGTCGCCACCATCGGGCTCTGCACCAACTCCCGGTGTTCTCCTAAAAAAGGCTCTTCCAGACCCCCATTAAAAAAATAAGTCACATGAGCGTACTTTTCAGTTTCCGCCGTCCGCAACTGCTGCAAACCGTGCTTAGAAATCACCTCGCCCAGAATATTGTTCAAATTCTGCGGTTCAAAAGCCACCATTACCGAGAGTTTCGGGTCGTACTGAGTAAAAGTCGCAAACGCCAGGGGCTCAACTAACTGCCGTTCAAACCCCTTAAAATCGGGAGATACAAAAGCCTGAGTCAATTCTCTAGCCCTGTCCGGGCGAAAATTGAAGAAAATTACCCCATCGCCCGATGCCACAGCCCCCGGAGCAATCCGAGTCGGAACAGCAAACTCGTCGGTCACTCCTTCAGCATAAGAGGCCTGCAACACATCAACAGCCGAGCGACCGTCAGGAGCACCCTCAGTCGTCATCACCTCGTAAGCCCGCTGCACCCTATCCCAGCGCTTGTCCCTGTCCATCGCGTAGTAGCGGCCGCTGATGGTCGCAATCCGACCGACCCCTACCTCTGCGATATAACTTTCAATCTTGCCTAGAGCTTCGACACCCTCTTTCGGAGTAGTATCACGACCGTCTGTAATCGCGTGAATGCAAACCTCAGAAATTCCCTGTGCTTTTGCTAATAGCAGCAAACCCTTAATATGACTGAGATGGGAATGAACGCCACCTTCCGAACAAAGACCAGTCAGGTGCAACTTGCCGCCCGTGGCGCGGACTTTCTCGCAAAGCCCAACCAGCGCTTTATTGTTGAGCAAAGACCCATCTTCCACTGCATCCGAGATCCGCACCAACTCTTGAGGAACGACGCGGCCCGCGCCCAGATTCAAGTGACCGACCTCTGAGTTACCCATTTGCCCGTCTGGCAGCCCTACCGCCCGACCCGATGTGTGAATCAGAGTTCTGGGATAAGCGGCCCAGAGACTGTCCATGACGGGTGTTTTTGCAGCGGCGATCGCATTTCCGTCTTTTTCTTCACGATAACCCCAGCCGTCTAGAATAATCAGCACTACAGGAGATACAGACGCTTGTGCCATGCGAATACCTTATTTACAATAATTAATTTCTCGATGGTCATGTATTTCCGATCTTGCGGAACATCTGCCGCTAATCAGTTTACATATTTTCTCGGCTCCGGCTGAACAATGCCAACCAAAATTCCCTCAGCCACAGCATTTTGGGAACTAATTTCGACCTGCTTTGGGAATGGTTTAATTGATTGCCTTGCCCTGTACTGTGAATGCACAGTCGGAGACTGTTACCGATCTCACCAACAGCGACCCTGCTTTTGCCGCCGCATTTTCACCAATTGTTCAACGGTAGGTTGCTATTGAAACACTAAGGAGAGTATCACAGATGGTCAACTTTTACTACTGCCTTAAGGAATAGATTAAACAGCTTTGACTGACCTGGGAATAACTTTCAAACGAGTTGAGCAAAAATCGGTTTCCGAATCTGCTCACTTTCAGCGGACATAAAATTCTACAACATCTTTTTTAATTTTGACATCGTAATTGCCAAAGAAATCGTGACCGAGCAGACCTATTGGCATTTGTTTGGCGATCGCCACTTCGACATTTTGGATCACAGCACCCCCAACCCGGATCGATCGCACTACGCCGATCGGGAACTCGACAACGCTACCGTCAGCGATCCCCGCTCTCACGGTACGCACAGGCCTCACTCCCAGCGCAGTAGCCATCCGCTGAGAAATCAAAGTACCGCTCGCCCCGGTATCGAGAATCATCTCAAAAGTCTTGTTGCCGTTAAATACCACATCAATCACCGGCGTCCCGCCTGCGCGACGCTTGATTTTAGCTTGAAATACCTGTGGATTCCCCGGTGGCTTCGCCCGTTGATTGGCTGGGGGTTTGGCACCACCATTTGACGGGTTCCAAAACTGAGAGTACAATTTGCCAGTTGTCAATCCCGATCCGGTTAGAGTGCGATTCCCTTCGGGATAGCTCCGCTTCACGAGTGGCTGGGAACTCACATCGGGCACCAATGTCATCACCTGGGTTTCTGGCTGATGTGAATCAGAATGCACCTCGCCGCCCCCCACCGATCCCACACCCACCAAAACGGTCGCAAAAACAAAGCCCGATCGCCAAATTCGCTTGAGAATCACTTTTGCCATGATCTGAATACCTTGATTGATTCAATATTTCCCACAACGACCGCCATTGATATCCTAACTTGCTCCTGAAAACCGATCGCCCGATCCCCAGATCGGATCATCAGGAAAACTTGGCAATTTTCAAGCGATCGCATAACATCGAACACAGATAAACTTATAAACGGCAACAGGCTGTAATTGCAGAGCCTTGTTGGAGATCTTGAAATTAAGCAGTTAGGGGCGATCGGCAATGCACAAACTTTTATATTTTGCGACTATAGGACTACTAGCTTTCTCGATCGCAGGCTGCGGTGGCGAGGGCAGCCCCACAGCCAGCCCCAGCCCCAGCCCGAGTGCAGCCTCTCCATCTCCGACCACCTCTGTCAGCCCCACCCCAGGAGCTCAGACTTTCCAGTCTCCAATAGTAGCCGCCCAGCCTCCAGGGTTAATTCGATCGACCAACCCAGAGGAACGAGCAAGACAGGCTCAAACAAATATCGGCAACAAAAAGGACAGGAATCCAACGCTTCCGCTTCAGCCGGTGCCCCAAGGCCCTGTGACAGCGAATCCTTCTCAGTTAGACCCATTTGGGCCGCTGCCGCCGATCGCATTACAAATCCCTGCCGGAGCTAACGGAGCGGGTGGGATTAGCTCAGAACTCCCCAAACTGCCACAGCGAGAAGTAGCCGTGCTACCCCAACTCCCCGAGTTATTGGCTCCCCCCCCAGTTAACAGGCCTAATCAGACGGTGACTCTCCCCAGGCCACGCACGGACGGTCGAGGAGACACTCAGCAAGTACGAGGTGGAGCGCGAGGCCCTTTACTTCCCGGAGGTGATGGGGGGCAAATTGGCTCGCCTCCCCTAGTTCCAGGGCTAACTGCTCCTCGGTTAGGTGGCGGTGGCGGCGGCCCAAATGGTTCCTTACCCGGAGGCACCGGGGGACAAATTGGCTTGCCTCCCCTAGTTCCGGGGCTAAATGCTCCTCAGTTAGGTCGTACTCGTACATCTCCGCCTGGACTCGAACCCATTGCAGCGAGACCCATAGGAGTCCCGGATCTGCCGGAACTGCCAGTAGACAAGCGCCCGCCCCAATGGAGAGACCCCAATGCCAGGGTAAGAAGAGGTACTGGCACCCGTCCCCCTGGAACTGGGCCAATAGCAAGTAGACCCCAAGATGCGCGGAATCCGCAGACTCGCCGTCCAGGACCCCCGCGCCCGCCCCAACCAATAGCAGCTAGACCTATAGGAGTACCGGATCTGCCGGAACTGCCAGTAGACAAGCGCCCGCCCCAATGGAGAGACCCAAATCCCCCGCCTCCTCCCGTGATCCCAGTAGTTCCGCCACCCCCGCCACCGCCTTCTACTGACCTCGCTACAGGCACTGAAGTCAGCGGGGTGGTAAAAGTCGGGAACGAGACGCAAGTGATTGTCAAAGTACCGAATGAACCAACCAGCCGATATGTCAAAGTCGGGCAGCGGCTGTCTAACGGGCAAGTGTTGGTGAAGCGGGTCGATCTCAAGCAAGGAGCAGATCCGATCGTGATTCTGGAAGAAAACGGCGTTGAGGTAGCCAAAGGTGTTGGCGAAAAACCCGCCAGTCGCCAAACACAACCAGCTAATGCAGTTATTAGCCGTCTCCCAAATCCGAATAGCTCAGCGCGACGCTGAAAATTGACAGTAAAGCAGGAAAAATGCTAAAGGCAAAAATTAGAGTTTTTGCCTTTTTGCATTTAGGGCAGATCTCAAACCTGAAGGTAAAATTAGTACAGGGATTAAAAAATAGAGGACTTTTCATTGAGTATTAGCTTCTAGAAAATCCCTATTAGTAATTGAAGTTAAAGGAGATTGATCATGCTCGGTTCAATTCAAAAATTAGGGATGGCGATATTAGTTGCTTCTTGTATCGGCAGCGCGACTAATCTCTTGAATCCCCAGCCATCAATGGCTCAACCAACACCTGATCCAAAACCAGAAGAAGAAAAACGCTCTCCCTTCTGCCAAGGCAGCCTTCCTACGGGAAGAGTGAAATGCAATTACGAGACAGGCGATAACTACGAGGGAAACTTCGTTAACGGCCTCCCCGACGGCAGCGGAGTCTACGTCTACTCTAATGGCGATCGCTACGAAGGACAATTTCGGAAGGGAGTGCCCAATGGTAGAGGGACATTCATTTTTAAAGATGATGCCCGCTATATAGGCGTGTTCCAAGACGGCACGATGAGATCTGGGACGGTGGTTTTCTCCAACGGTGAGCGCTACGTGGGAGACTTCGGAGTCGTCCAGAACCTTCAGACTAAAGTTATTAGCAGCCAACCAGCAGGGCGGGGTCAATTTTTTTATACCAATGGCGATCGCTATGAAGGACAATTCTTTGCAGGCTCGCCCTTTGGCCCTGGGGTATTAGTGCGGGTAGACGGCACTCGCTGTTCCGGCAGATTTTTCAATCAAGAACTTGACGCTAGTGTCACCTGCACTTTCCCGAACGGTACGCGCTATGTAGGAGAATTGCGAAAGGGAGTGCCTCATGGTGTCGGGACGATGATCGATGCTAGCGGTAGGCGCTTTCCGGGGGTATTTCGCAACGGCAAGCCCGGAGTTTCGTAAAGGATAAATGATTGAGGTTTTAAGCCAACTTTTGACAACAAATGGGACAAAAGACAAAGAACAGAAGAAGATAATATCTAACAGCGCATAGGAGAAAGTTGATTGATGATTTCCCGTTCTTGGATCAGTGGAATCGCTTTATTAGTTGCATCAGTGTTGGGAATTGGTGGTTATGCGACTTATCCCTTGCCCTCAAGGGCGCAAGGAACAGAAGCTAAAACCGGTCGCTGCGTGCCAGCTATCGCTACAGGTAGAGTTAGGTGCGATTATGACAGCGGTGATAGCTACATCGGACAATTCGTTAACGGTTTGCCCAGTGGCACTGGGGTATACGTATATTCCAACGGCGATCGCTATGAGGGGCAGTTCCGTCTGGGCAAACCAAATGGTCGAGGACAATTTATATTTAAGGACGACGCCCGCGTGGAGGGCATATTCCGAGATGGCAAAGTTAGTTCCGGGACAGCTATTTTTACTAATGGCGATCGCTATATAGGGTCGTTTTCTCTCGATCAAAAAGTAGGCGTGCCCACGGGACAAGGGCAATTCATTTTTGCTAATGGCGATCGCTTTGTGGGTCAATTTTTAGGGGGCAAGCCTTTAGGTACGGGAGCGTTCACCCGCGCTGACGGCAGTCGGTGTTCGGGACAGTTCTATACTCAAGAACTTGATGGTAGGGGTAACTGTTCGTTCTCCAACGGTATCCGCTATCAGGGAGAGTTACGCAAGGGATTGCCTCACGGTAAGGGCACAATTATCGATACCAGAGGCCGGCGAATTCCGGGAGTATTCCGTGAGGGCCAGCGGCTAGAGCAATAAACGGGGAATAAGTGCGATCTATTAGTAAGGGCAGGTTGAGGGCTAATATTTTTTGCACAAAACCTGCCATTGCTAGGTTTTAAATTCACAACTATTGATAATTTCTGATCGGCTTTTGCTCAACCGAATTGCTAATGTTAAATATCCACTTAATGGAGTTAATGGAGGCGTTTTGATATGACAACTACTGCTTCAGCTTCCGGCCGCACCGGCCAGTTTCCCTTCGACTTTTCCCCGCAGCGGACTCAAGATGCTGATTTGTTGCGACAACTCAATTTTGTGCCCGGTTTGAAGGAAGTTTTGACTTTGCGCCAAGTTCATGCTTTGGAACACGCTACGGTTTGGGTACTGGGCCAATCGGTTGGTGCGACGACAGCAAGAGCCGATAATGAGTTATTGGGCGGGATGTCCACAGACCAAGGGTTTTATCTTTATGGCCACGTTAACATTGCACAGTTGCATCAGGCAGTACGCGAGGCTTTGCAGCGGATTGCAAGCGGAGAGTGGGATTTAGCTGTACATCCCCGCTGTGGCACGAATTTGTCGGTGGCAATGCTGCTGACGGCTGGACTTGCTGTTGGCATCAATTTAGCCTTGCCTCGGGGACCCATCCTGCAACTTTTAGGTTTGGGTGCAGCGGCTGCTGCTGCGGCTCAGTTAGCTCCTGATGTGGGATCTCTGGCTCAGCGTTACGTCACAACTGCTATTCCGTTTAATTTGAGTGTTGTTGATATTACTGTAAGTCACGACTTCTGGGGACGCGAAGCTCATTTTGTGCGGGTGCGTTGGGTTGAATAGCTGCTGCGGGAGGAGAAGAGTAGGAGAGGGGGAAAGTTGACAAAATCTTTTTTCTTCCCTCAACTTCGAGCCGTTAAATTCCCTACACGGCTTTGTTGCCGAACTTCCTTATTCCTTCTTCATCATTTTGAGATCATCGGTACTATTCAAAAGTTAACTGGGGCGACTTATCAACTTGCTTTTATTCGATCACTGGACACTACATTCTAATATCTATATTTTCCATATTTTTTTAACTTCATATTATATTCAAATTCCATCTTTACCGCTAATATGTCAGCTATGAAAAGCTCGAATTTACTTCCTAGGCGACTGGTCAGAAAATAACATGATAAGGTAAAATCGCTTATTAGAAT
The DNA here is from genome assembly GCF_036705385.1 of Microcoleus sp. B3-A4. Classification (NCBI taxonomy): domain Bacteria; kingdom Bacillati; phylum Cyanobacteriota; class Cyanophyceae; order Oscillatoriales; family Microcoleaceae; genus Microcoleus; species Microcoleus sp. B3-A4. Next base: position 7,439 of record NZ_JAUBUI010000094.1, read on the forward strand.
TTTTAGCGGCAAAGTCAATAAAAAAAATGTGCAAATTACCGATCGATAAAACCTGGCTGCCAAGTCTAGTGGCTGTCAGCTTAGCCGTAGCAGGCAACAGCTTTTTGCCTTTAACCCACTATGCGAGTTTTGCTCGCGAAATATCCCAAACTAACGAACCAGAAAGAGTTCCTGACGGCAAGATAGTTCCAGTTAATGGAAAAGTCAATGTTAGATTAACGAATAAAAGCAACGATCGACTATTTTTTTACGTGGTTGGACAGACTAACCGCCAGAGTTTAGCGGAAAATTCAACAGTCGCGCTGCCAGCATTGACACTACCGACCTCAATTGTATTTAGGCGACTAGATGGCGCATTATTGAAACCCAGTTTGAAACCTAGTGGCGAAGGAACTCTAGAGGTAAGATTAGACGAGACAAATGATTTAGGTTTGGATAAAACATCTTTAAGGATTCGGAATGACGGCGCACTTTTTCTCAGATAGAGAACTGCCAAATTTAAAGAATTAACCTTCTTTAAATATCTGTCGGCGTTAATCTGCGTGCATCTGCGGTTAAAACGTCCAATCGCCCTTGCCCCAGCAATTGTCAGAGAATAGTTGAATCATGTAAAATCAACTTGACGATCGCCCCGACAACTCGACCTCACCCTTCCGTACACCATCCGAGATCCTATGTCAATCAAAAAGATTCTTTCCATAGCGCTGTTAATTTTCATCCCCATTTCCATCGCCGCTGAGTATTTGCACTGGGGTTCCCTTGCAGTTTTCATCACATCCGCTTTAGGCATTATACCTCTGGCAATTTGGTTGAGTACAGCAACAGAAGAAGTGGCGATCGTTACAGGCCCCTCCATAGGCGGCTTATTAAATGCCGTCTTCGGCAATGCTACGGAATTAATTATTGCAATAGTTGCCCTGAAAGCTGGCTTAATTGACATTGTAAAAGCCAGCATAACCGGTACAATTATCAGCAACTTGCTCTTAGTCATGGGATTTTCCATGCTGCTAGGAGGAATCCGCTACAAAGAACAGGAATTTAAGCCAATAATCGCGCGGGTGAACGGTTCCACAATGACTCTAGCAGTGATTGCAATCCTGCTGCCGACAATGGTAATTTACACATCCAATGGAGTCGAACCATCAGCCATTGAGAATCTTTCCTTAATAACTGCGATCGTCCTAATTGCAGTTTACGCTCTAACTCTGCTATTTTCATTAAAAACTCACAGCTATCTTTACGATGTTGGGTTACTAGAACTAGAGTCAGAAAATCCCCAAAATACCAAAGAGGAATCTACTACCCACAAACCGAATTTGTGGCTGTGGATAGGAGTGCTAGTTGCCTCAACTGTTGCCGTTGCTTTTGAATCAGAAATTTTCGTTGGCGTTGTTGAAGAAACTACCAAAGGATTGGGATTGACGCCGCTGTTTACAGGGGTAATTCTGTTGCCGATTGTTGGCGGCGCGGCCGAATATGTAACTGCGGTAGGAGTTGCGATGAAAAACAATATGGATTTGTCAGTTTCTGTCGCAATGGGTTCGAGTTTGCTAGTTGCTTTGCTGGTAGCGCCCGTGTTGGTAATTATCGGATTAGTGATTCATCAGCCGATGGATTTAAACTTCAATCCGTTTGAAGTAGTTGCAGTTGCCATCGCAGTGACAATTGCCAATCTAATCAGTATCGACGGGCGCTCTAATTGGCTGGAAGGAGTGCTGCTTTTAGCAACATATATCGTGTTAGGAGCGGCATTTTACTTTCACCCCATTACTTGAACTAACAATTTTTTTGGAGGGCAATCTTCCGTGGTTGCCCCTCTTCCCTTGAAAATAACTTATCTTTTTTCTGGTTTGTTATTCCTCTTAGTCTTTTGCCATTAATTAAATAAAATATTTTTTGGACAGAAAGTAGTTAGGGACAGCGACACTGTTGAACAGGAAAACACTCTCGTCTGCAACTTCTTTTTCGGCCTTTACGATCGCGACAATCAGAAGTATCTTTACATTCTATCTTATTTTCACAAATTTGCTGACGGGGAAAAGTACCTAAGCTTTGTATAGAAACTTCAGCCGTAAGCGCACCCTGTTCTATAACTTGGTCATTTTCTTTAATTTCATAGAGAAACTTATTATCTCCCTCTAAAACCGAAAAAGTTCTTGTTTTGTGACTGTTACCCAACTTAAATCCAAAATCCTCGGAAAACTCCCCTTTGTCGTAACCCCGGTCTGTGTAAGGATATGGGTTAGTTTCCATGCCATCAGTCACATTTTTAATCATCACCCTCCTGTTAGGTCCCGGAGGAGTCTTGCGGGAAACAAATCGAGCGCTTTGCGAATCGGGGGAGATGACAGTACCTGCACACGCACCTACATATTCAACGCGCTTAAATTGAATCAAATTAATATTAAAAGTGTTTTCATTTTTGACCCTAAATTGTGCTTCGCTAGTCTGCTGGGCGCTAACTGTGAAAGCTGCTAGCGTCAAAAAAATTGCCCCCATGAAAATAGCTAGAAATTTGATTTGTGACCTCTCCGTAACAAATCTGGCGTGTTCCATCTCTCTCTACCTCTCATGTGAATAGATAGCATTTTCTTTGGGAGTTATTTTAACTTGAGACGTGAGGGGTTGTCAAAGTGGATCGAATAGGTTTCTAGTGAGGACTTGAGTCTTGGATGCTGAGTTGCGAAAGGAAGGACGGAAGTTATGACTGTGAACTTTTTAGAGTCACGAATGAAGTCCTGATTACTCACATCTTGCACCATTCTCAAGAACAGGCAAGATGCCTGTTCCACAAAGAGTGAATTTTCTTGTGGAACAGGTATCTTGTCTGTTCCTAAACAAGTAATTGAGAAGGGTGCAACATCTCAGGAGTATGAACTTAACTACCAAGTTACTCGATCGCGCCATCTCTCTAAAATCTTGTCCCCGACCCCCTGTACCCGTGCCACATCCTCCAAAGAGGTGAAAGGTTGCTGTTGTCGCGCTGCAATAATTCTCTCGGCTAACTTCGGGCCAACCCCGGGCAAGGTTTCTAATTCTTCCTGACTTGCTGCATTTAAATTAACTAACTTTTTACCAGCAATTTGAGGTTTGGCACGCCCAGATTTTGATGCTGCTTGTAGTGAATCGCACTCTTTTTTCTTAGCATCAATTCTCTGTTTGATTCGGGCGGGAATTCCCAAGGTTGCACCTTTGTAAAGCCGATCGAACTCCCGCTCAAAATGGGCCGCAACTGTGGGACTCTCGATCGCCAGCAGCGTCTCGTCATTCCCGTGATTTGCAGCCTCACTCCAGTTGTGAGAACCTGTAAGCACCGTTTTGCCGTCCACAACGCCGAATTTGTGGTGCAGGCGATCGCCCATTGGTAACAGCGGCACTCCCACCGTAGTCAGCGGCTTTCTCCAAGGGCGATTGTCAGTTTCTAACCCGCAATCTTGCATCAAAGTCGCCCCCATCATATCCAACCCTTCACTATAAGAGCGATAAATAAAATTAGAGTCAATTAAAGCTCGCACCGCAACTCCTCGGCTAGCTTCAATTTCCAAAGTATTTGATAACCGCTGAGCCGAAAATACAAACAGCGCCAAATCAACCGACTTTTTCGCACTACCCAAAGTTCGATTTATCAAACCGTTGGCGCTTTTTTCCCAAGGCAAAGTCGCAGTCGTCGGCGAAAATTGCACCCCAACTGTCGAATTCCCTACTCTTACTTTTTGCACTTGACGAAACGGCTTTTTGATGCCAAACTTGCTGTCCGGTTTGCCCTTGGGCCCGTCGCCCCACATGATGTTAAATTCTTGAGTAAATAGTTGCGCTACTTGAGCATTTTCAATTTTTAGCAAATTGTTCGCATTGCCGCGACTTGCTGGTGTCTTGAAATCGCCATGTATATCGCTTGTGGTAAAATTAGCCGAAGTAACAATTACGGTTTTGCCGTCAATCACCACAAATTTGTGGTGCATCAAATCGCTGCCTTTACTGCCGTCAGCAGTATCGTCAATTACCGGAATACCCGCATCCTTGACAATTACCAAAGCATCATTTTGCTTGATTTCCTCAGCACTCAATTTACCGTCTTTATTGCGATCGGCAAGTTGCACAAATTCGGTATAACGATCGCGCTCTCTTTCCGGTAATTTCGCTAACTCCTGAGCTGTAAAATCGCTCCAAGGGCGGCTATAGATATGTTCGACAATTAATCTCACTTTAATTCCCGATCGCTGTCGAGCGGCCAAAACCCTCGCAATACTGGGCAAGCGAAACTCTTGAACCGCTACATCTACCGTCGAGCCAGCACTGGCGATCGCAACAGCGATCAACTTTTCTAAATCATCTCCAGGTCTAGTTTGCTGGCGGTAAGGCTCTGTATAACTCGAAGCGATCGACTGATTGAAGTATACTTGCAACAAGGGGTCTTGAGGCAATGGAGCCAGACTGAGAGGTAAATTCTGCACGTCTTGCTTTGTTTGTCCGCAACCCGCCAGATTGAGCGCCACCAGCCCAGCACAACAGAAACCGAGTAAATGATAATACAATACAGCCACAAAATTTTAAAAAATATAGAGGTTATTAGCCATCCCACAGTTCAAAGCTATTGGATCAAGTAAAGTTACAACCTATTAAATTTATGCAAGGGAATAGATTTTGCGTCTTGTAGAACTGCCTCGATGCCGGAAGCATCACTGGTAGGGTAGCAGCATTCAGGGGCGTGGGTCAAACCCTATACCGCTGCTTTATGGCTAAAAGAAAAACAATTTTTCCGTGCGGTCACAAAGGATATGGTAAAGCGTGCCATCGCTGCACGCAAGAGTTGGTGGCGCAGCAGCATTACGTTGAAGTCCTCGCAGAAAAACAAACCAAAAAACAAGAGAAGGAAGCATCATTTGCTAGAGATATCATCGATCTCAGAGGTCTGCCCGACCACGTAGTCACTAAAGCCCGGGCAATTATAGCAGCTTTGGGCGAAAATAAGAATTACAGAGATTTCGGCGGCAAACGCCTGCGTCATAACCGTTTGATAATCAGTATTCCTGTAACCCGCAACTACAGAATGCTTTGTGAAGATTGCGGCACTTTCTTAATACCCCAAAAAGTTTTGTCGCACGAAGACTACAACGTCTGCAAACCAGGAAGTTAGTCATCAGTTATTGGTTATTGGCTATTGGTAGCCACTCACAACAGTCAACAGTCAACAGTCAACAGTCAACAGTCAACATTCATTAATTAGTTATTTATCATGCAAATTTACCTCGACTATAGTGCCACAACACCCCCACGCCCAGAAGCGATTCAAGCCATGCAAAAAGCCCTGACTCAGCAGTGGGGCAATCCTTCCAGTTTGCACGAGTGGGGACAAAGGGCGGCGACAGCTTTAGAACTAGCAAGAATGCAGGTTGCTAGCTTGATTAACGCGCTACCGGAATCGATGATTTTTACCAGTGGCGGCACTGAAGCGGACAATTTGGCAATTATGGGAATTGCGCGTCTTTATACAAAGCCGCAGCATATTATTATCTCCAGCGTAGAGCACTCCGCAGTAGCAGAACCGGCGCGACAACTCGAACAGTTGGGATGGGAAGTGACGCGCCTACCTGTGGATAAATTTGGGCGCATTCACCCTTTGGATTTGCAAGAGTCGCTGCGATCGAATACAGTTTTAATTTCAATCATTTACGGACAAAGCGAAGTTGGCACCCTGCAACCAATCGAGGCATTAGGACAAATTGCTCGCGATCGCAATATCATGTTTCATACCGATGCAGTTCAAGTTGCCGGCAAGCTGCAAGTTGACGTGCAGAAACTGCCCGTAGACTTGCTTTCGGTTTCCAGTCACAAACTTTACGGGCCGCAAGGTGCAGGCGCGCTTTACGTGCGGCCGGGAGTAGAATTAGTGCCAATGTTAGGCGGTGGTGACCAAGAATTGAAACTGCGTTCCGGGACGCAAGCGCTGCCGGCAATTGTCGGTTTTGGGGTGGCGGCGGAGTTAGCATTGCAGGAAATAGATGTGGAAACGCCGAGGTTAATTGCATTGCGCGATCGACTTTTTGACCGATTATCCCACGTACCCAGTTTAGTACCAACTGGCGATCGATATTGTCGGCTGCCGCACCACGTCAGTTTTTGCATCGTCTCCCCTTCCTCCCGCCCTTACCAAAAGAGAGACACAGGGCGAATTACAGGCAAAACTCTGGTGCGGCAGCTAAATTTAGCAGGAATTGGCATTAGTTCCGGTTCTGCTTGTAGCAGCGGAAAACTAACTCCCAGTCCGATATTATTAGCAATGGGATATGACGAAATCGGCGCAGTTGGTGGAATTCGCTTGACTCTAGGGCGAGAAACCACAGAAGCTGATATTGATTGGACAGTAATTGCGATCGAGCAAATTTTGGATAGATTAATGCCCAAAGTAGCATTATCTAGACGTTAGCAGGAAAATCTGCAGTTAAAAACCAAAGAAACCGCGTTTTTTCCCATCTCTTCGCACAGTAACGAAGTATTCCCATAAAAACCCGGTTTCGACGCACCCATGTTTCCCAGACTAAACGAAATTCATCTGCGTCCATCAGCGTACATCCGCCGACATCTGCGGTTAAAATTCCCCATAAACCTGGTTTTTTAGCATTTTTGCCGACAGTAACGAAGTATGCTCGCAAAAACCAGGTTTCGACCCACCCCCAAGCATGATAAAATAAATCCCGGTGTTATTCACAACTCCCCACAATGGAAGAAAACCGCGCCCAAGCCTATCTGCAATTAATTCACACCCTGCTGAATGCCCCCAACGGAGAGGAACCGCAGATTTTACAGGATAACTCAGAATTACTCGATCGCGGATTTCTGGAAACTTGCGAGTTAGTAGCATCTACCTTGGCAGAACAAGGAGGGGAAAATGGCGCTAATTTCCTCCGACATCTAGCTAGTTACCTAGCGCCACTCATCGATATGAACGATGAGGGAGATAGCAATAACTCTGCCAGTGAAAATTTACAAGAGTATGCAAACTTTTTCCTAGAATTATTGCAAGCCGAACAAGATAGCAACGGGGATATAGCAGTAATTTACCCGATGCTGGAAGGGCGACAGCATCTCCTCAATGTCACTTTTGCCGAGACTTTACAGCAAGTAGCGCAGAAGTTAATAGCAGGCGAAAACTCAGAAACAATTAGCTCAATTATCGGTCTTATAGAAAATTTGAGTATTCATATTAGTGACTTTCCCAGTGGCAATAGAGCGAATAATATTGAAATTGCCATTACTGGTTATCAAATAGTTTTAAATAATCAGGAACCCGGTAGCGAAAAATGGACGCAAACTCAAAATAATCTGGCTACTGCCTACAATAACAGAATCAAGGGTTAGCTGGCGGAAACATCTGTAACGGGCGATCGGCTGTTTTGAGGAAACTTTAACAGTCTATACCCTTGAGGCTTTCTCCTTCAATAACGTAGGAAGGTTAAATAATCAGCGCTGGGCAGATATGAAAAAACTCGACAAAATCAACCTAGAACAAGCCGAATACATCCACCAAAGAGCAGAAACTAGGGGATTGAAACCGCCTCTAAACCAACTTTCATCCACTCCCAGTGGACAAGCGAGATAATTCAGAAGTGTTGAAATCCTCGATCGAGCTTTAATATAGCATCACGATCGATACCGCTGCTATCAGTCAACCAGATATCGGTGCTATCCGTAGCGGTTCCCACAATCGCGGCTCCGTTTCCTATTTTTTTCACTAATAACTGAGCATTTGCGATCGGCAAAAACAGCACTAACTCGAAGTCTTCCCCGCCGTATAATGCCCAATCTAAAGCTTTTTCGGTTGATAGGATTTCGCTGAAAATATGGGGAATTGGTATTTTTGTGCGATCGACTTTTGCGCCAACACCGCTAGCCCGACAAATTTGAATAATCGCATCAGCTAAACCGTCGCTGCTGTCCATTCCTGCGATTGAAAACTCACCCGCAGAATCTAAAATTTCCCTAATAATCGGCAAAACATCCAGTCTCGGTTTAGGGCACTGGTGAGCGACAATTAAAGAAGTTCGATCGACTTCTGTAAGATTTTGCCCGAATTCTGGATTTAACAGCAATTCTAATCCCGCGCGGGAGGCTCCGTGAACCCCAGTAGCCACAATCGCCCAATTCGATCGCGCATTTGACCGACGAATGGTACGATCGCACTCAACTTGTCCGAAAGCAGTAATCGCCACCGTCACCACGGGCGATCGGACAACATCACCACCGACGATCGGCGTATGATATTCTTGCAAGCAAGCCGTCATCCCCCGATAAAACTCTTCAACCCACTCCACAGCGGTATCCGGCGCCACAGCGAGGGCTACAGTCACCGCCAGAGGCGTTGCTCCCATCGCAGCCAGATCCGACAAATTTGCCGCTGCGGCCCGCCATCCTGCGTAATAAGGCCCCGTAGTGCGATCGCTAAAATGCACTCCATCCACCAACATATCTGTAGTGATAGCCAGAGATTGGTTGGCAGTTGTAGGCATGACAGCGCAATCATCACCAACTATCTCTGCGGGGCAGAATTTTTGCAATATTCTTAAAAGACCTTGTTCACCGATATCTTTAACTTTCATAATTTGGAATTAGTCGATCGCACTTTTTCACTTCACCATTCCTTACCGGAACTCGGCGGCAAGCGCAACCTAGGAAACCTATAAAAAGTATCCCCTTCATCATCTACCTCTAAAACCGCCGAAAAAATCTTAACTTGCCGAGTTAAATACTGCTGAGCAACTTCAGCCTCAACCCTAGCATTAGCCGCCAGTTGAATCAACGAAATTTGACTGTTTTGAGTTTCCAACAGCTCATAAAAAGCCTCATCCAACCGCTGCTTTTGCTTGCTTTCATTCACATTTTTCACAATCAACAGGCCTGCGAATCCGCCCAAACCCATTACCAATAAAAATTGTAAAATAGCCATATTCTCGATTTAATTCCTAATTTCAATAACGAAACTATAAAAATTATCTCTTCTTCCAGCCCGCTGAGGCGGGATGTATCTGTGCAGAAGCGATTTCAATCTCCTTCACCATCCAGAAACGATTTCAATCGCAGTGACTATTGATTTTTTCAGCCCGCACAGGCGGGCTTTGTTTGTGTAAAAGCGATTTCAATCGCCGTCACTTTTGACAAGCAGCGATTGCAATCGCCGTCATTAATTAAACTTGAGGTCGCACCAAATTTTCGATTCCTTTAACTACCTTAGCAGATACAATCTTGTCTCCCTGCTTCAGTTGCTCCAAAACTTCTTTTCCTTCAATCATGTAACCAAAAACCGCATATCTGCCGTCCAACAAATTCAGACCGGCGGGCGTGAGTTCAGGCTCAAACAAGAAAAAGAAAAACTGAGAAGAAGCGCTATCAGGCTCAGTTTCTGTACGGGCCATGGCCACAGTACCGAAAGCAGAAAAAGGCAAAACAGGTTCGTCGCGATAACGGCCCGCATCTTCTAGAGTAATCCCGTAAATAGGTTCTTTTTCGTCCCTGACGAGCACTTCTAGCGGTACATTCCGGTATTTGCCAGTAGCTGGGTCAATAAAACCCTCTTCCTTGCCTTCGGGGTCTCCGGTTTGCAAAACGTAGGATTCTTCCGATCGAATAAACGGCAAACCGTCATAAAAACCTCGATCGACCAAATCCACAAAATTACCAGCCGTAACCGGAGCGCTGTAGCCGTCAACCACAACAGTAATTTCCCCTTTTTCAGTTTGTACAGCCACAGTAGCGCGCCCTTTCAGTTGAGGCAGATTAGCATACTTGGCCGGCACTTCAAATGGAAACTTTGTCACCATTAACTCTTCGAGTTCGCCTACCGAGCCGAGGATTGTGGCTTTCAAGTCAATCACTTTTTCCTTGTCTTTAGCCTCAACAGCCTTTTCCAGTTGAGCAATTCCGTTCTTGACTGCTGCAAGTATAGTTTCAGCTTCCGGCTTTTTGGCGTCGGGAATACTATCTAAAAGGTCAGATTCCCGAAGGTTGAGAATCCTGGAAGCCTTGCTGATATCACTGCTAATGGGCCCCCAACGTTTAGACCGTATGTGGTTGCCAATGTCTTCGAGACTGATTTGCAACTCTCGCACAGTCTGATTGTCAATAGGTAAAGCGAAGCGCAGCAGCGCCTGGCCGTCCGTAATCGCATTCCCTGCAGGCATACTGCTGCTGGGCCGTTTGGCATGGGAGACTGCACTGAAACTCAGGGAGAGAGTGAACAGCAAGAGCGCTAAAGCGACGGTTTTGACCCAGCGCTTGCACGTATCGATCGAGAAATTAGGCCAATGCAACATAACTTTAACTTTTATTGCCTCTATTATCTTCCCACAGCGCTGCCCGCCCTCTAAGCTGCTACCCATCTAAAGTGGCTGTTCCTTCGGCCTGGGAGGGAGTTGCCCACTAACAACAGCCCTTTGCCCCCTGCCATTAACATTTCCGTACAGCACTTGCTCCCTTTGAACGGTAAAATAAAATGCCAATTGCTTTTTGATGCCGTCAGCTAGACTGCGACTTTAACCTGACCCGCTCAAAAACGGATACAATCCCCAGACTCCTGTCGTGGAGAGATTAAAATTTTAGACCAAGGTTCAATCTCCCAAATTCATCTGTGGAGTAAATCTAAAATCTAAAATCTAAAATCTAAAATCGACTGACTGTAGTTCCCCCGTGCCTCAAGGCGACGGGATTGCCCGCAAAAATTTATATGATCTCCAGTAACGACTTTCGACCAGGTGTTTCAATTGAATGGAATAACGGCGTGTGGCGGGTTATCGAATTCCTCCACGTCAAGCCAGGAAAAGGCTCGGCTTTCGTGCGGACAAAATTAAAAAACGTCCAAACCGGAAACGTAGTAGAACAAACCTTCCGGGCGGGCGAGACAATGCCTCAAGCCAACCTGGAAAAGAGCGTGATGCAACATACCTATAAAGAGGGCGACGAGCTCGTCTTTATGGATATGGAAACTTACGAGGAAAGTCGGCTCAGTGCTAAGCAAATAGGCGATCGTGTCAAGTACCTCACTGAAGGTATGGAAGTCAGCATCCTGCGCTGGAACGACCAAATCATGGAAGTGGAACTGCCCAACTCTGTTGTCTTGGAAGTGATACAAACCGATCCCGGAGTCAAAGGAGATACTGCCACTGGTGGCAGCAAACCCGCCATCCTCTCCACTGGCGCTCAGATTATGGTGCCTCTGTTTATTTCCATTGGAGAACGGATTCGGATTGATACTCGTGAAGACAAGTACCTCGGCCGAGAGTAGAAACGAGGGAGGAAAAGGGAGTTTTTAGTTTTGAGTTATGAGTTAAAGAAGCCCAAATTCAATACTCATCGCTCACAGCTTAAAAACTATCCCTTTTGCCTCCAAAGTCGTTGAAGCTCCTAGCTTCGCCTGATTCTGAATTTTCAATTTTCAATTCTCAATTTTCAATTCTCAATTACCCTTGAATCTGCTGTGCAACTAGACTTAAACCAGCTTTGTGACCTGCTAACTGTATTAGACAAAACTGGCATTTCGGAACTGACCTTAAAAAGTGGGGATATTGAACTGACAGTACGCAAAGGCATTCTGGCAAGTTCAGCAGGCACCTCTGCTGCGCTCCCTGCTGCCGTGGCGACTGTTACTCCGAGCGCGTTGGCCGCTGTTGCTAGCCCCACCTTAGCGTCACCTCCTGCTGTTGACCAAAATTTAGCAGTGGATCTGGCTGCCCCTGTACCCGTCGCCCCTGTCGCCGTACCTGCTGCCATACCTGCTTCTGTCGATACGAAATGGGTGCCAATTATCTCGCCGATGGTAGGAACCTTTTATCGCGCTGCGGCCCCTGACGAGCCGCCTTTTGTCAATGTGGGCGATCGCATCAAGGTCAATCAGACAGTCTGTATTATCGAAGCGATGAAACTGATGAACGAGATCGATGCGGATGAAGTCTCCGGTCAAGTGATGGAAATTTTAGTTCAAAATGGCGAACCTGTCGAATACGGTCAAGTTTTGATGCGAATTAATCCGGATTGAAGGATTACTTTATTGTTATGGACAGAATAAATGCTAATATTTCCCGATCACTTCTCTCCGGTGAGTTTGATGAAGTCATCCCAGCCTGTCCCGCAAGAGGTTGTGCAACAAGTTGCTGAGTATTTCAGTATTTTGAGCGAACCCATGCGTTTACGAATTTTGAACTTGCTTCGCGACGGCGAAAAATGCGTGCAAGAATTGGTGGAAGCTACTCAAACGAGTCAAGCCAATGTTTCTAAGCACCTAAAACTCATGCTCCAAGCTGGTATCCTCACTCGCCGGAGTGAAGGAACTTCAGCTTATTATAAGGTGCAGGACGAGTTAATTTTTGAGCTGTGTAATATGGTGTGCGATCGGCTTGCCAGCAGGATCGAACAGCAAGCCCTACACTTTCGGGCATTTAGCCTAACTACGAAGCACTGAAAATTAGTTGCCAGTTCTCACTCCTCAGTCATGAGTCATCAGTTATCAATTCCTACGATCGGCCTTCAGACCGATGACTAATGGCTTGTAACTAATGACTCATAATTACTAAAGGGGAAAATTTTTGTCAAAACTTTGGCGGGTACTCGGCTGAGCCACCTCCAAACCTTCGCCGCCTAAAAGTTCTAAAGGCTTCCCTTCCACCGAAATCCAAACCTTGGTATTCGGTTGTAAACTCGTAGCGGTATAGATAACTTGCCCTAACCGGCCAGTCATCGAATTACTCCCTCCCCCCGAACTAAATTCGGCTGACAAATCGACATAAACTCCGTCATTCTTAACACTTAAACCCCTCAGTTTTGTCCCCTTAGGAATTTCGCTAGAAACAGTTCCATCCTTTGGCCCGGCCAACAAACTGTTAAAAGCAGCTTGTAAAGCTGCATCAGGCTTGTCAGCTTGTTTGACAGCTACTTTCGTAGGAACTCCCTCAAATTTACCGCTGGCATCTTTAACCCAGTAGACTTGCACTGTCTGGACATCCGTCTGCAGCAAAGGCTTTGGCTGCGGCGACTTTGGGACTAGAGCCTGCGGCGTCTGAGCTTGAGGTATCTGAACCTGCGGCGTCTGAACCTGCGGCGTCTGAACCTGTGGCACTTGTACAGGATTTGGAGGGGGTACGGGGATAACTACAGCAGGAGATTCCGCAGGGCTTGGGGACAGCGGCGGAGCGGTAGTTTGAGCAGAAGACTGCGTACCTGCGGGGGTTGGCGAACGGTTCGCGGTCCACCAGGCAATGCCCCCTCCCGCCAGTAAAGCCAACCCGCAAGCACCAGCAATGACGGCTGTGGAGACGCGGCGTACTTCTTGTCCATCTTTCATAATACAAATTCTCCTTACAGATAGAGCGCTTGGGACGGTGAGGAGCGACTCCCGATCAGCTACATTTGTCTATGGTTAGATTCTGGAATTGACACAATTGCATTGCTGCTAGCGAACACTTTATAGCAAGCCCAACATATCCTGAATCCGACTATTGGAATCCTAGACCATAATATAAGATTTCGCCCGTGGAGTATGTCACAGTATCTCGATCGGCCTAGTGGCTATGTTCTATAGTAATCATAAAAAATTAAAGAATAAAGGAAGAAAAAATAAGTAAAAAGGAAGAAGGAAAGCCACGAATGGATGTAACGGAGGTAAGGGGGTAACGGATTTAAGGGATTTAAGGGATAGAAACAGGTCTCTAAAAAAAATTCCGCAAACAAAAAGCGCCCCTATTTCTAGGAGCGCTTTTTGTAAATCAAAGACTAAAACTTAGCCATTGATAGAAGGAGCAACCATTGCTACTGGGGTGGTTTCACCAGCAGCCAAGTCGAGCGGGAAGTTGTGAGCATTGCGCTCGTGCATTACTTCCATACCCAAGTTAGCGCGGTTGATCACATCAGCCCAAGT
>NZ_JAUBUI010000233.1:0-1036 GCF_036705385.1 Microcoleus sp. B3-A4
CCTGAATAATAACTTCTTCATTGCTGGGGCGAAAATCCTGTCCCCAGCATCAATCGCATATTGGCAGTCCCGCAATTGATGAGCCAAACACACTTGCCATTGTGGTGCTGGATGATTTTTTTGAGCGCTAAATAAATCTGACACCCAAATATCGGGACGATGTTCTCCTAGAACTTCGTACATTACTCCACTGGCTCGGCTAGGGCGGATGATGTGCAAGCAAACATCAGGGTTCTGAAACACCCACTCCCACTGATTTTGTCCGTTAACTCTCGCGCTCGTTTCATCTGAACAAATTAATTTTGCCCGCCGCAGCCGTTGTAGTATTTGAGTTACTTGGTCATCTAAACTCGTTTTGACTTTCTTTAATAGGTTGGCGATTGCGCCTTCTGATATCTTGAGTCCAAATACAGATGCAAATATGGACGATAGCCGTTCGTAACTGATGGCATGAGTGTAACGGAGATATGTGACTAAGCTTTGAATTGAACTGCCAAACGGTGAGCCTGGTTCCATTCCTAATGGTACAGGTGCAACATATTCGGTGTGACAGCAGGCACACTGACCACCATAACGTTCGATTCGGGTGATGATGGGACGAATTGGTGGTAGTTCGATTTTTTCGTAGACCGATTGCAGTTTTTGGGCAGCAGTGGTGACTTTCTCTCCACACTGGGGACAATTTTTGAGTTGGGCGATGATTGTTTGGTCGGGATCACGATGTAGTTCTCTTCCCCCTCCTGCTCTTCCTAAGCTCCCGGCTCTTTTTACCCCCTCAATTTTCGATTGCTTAATGTTGGGCTTGAATCCCTTCGACGGCGGAGTGCTAGAATTTTTGCTGGTTTTGGTGGGAACTTTATTTTGTTTTGCTTCCCCTGTACTGGCTAAAGCGGCGGTGAGTTTTTGGATTTCTTGCCATAGCTCTACTATCAAGGCTTCTTTCGCCTCGTTCGATAGTTGCTTTAAGTCGGGGAGTTTTTCCATTCCTTGATCTAATGTCTATCTCGTCTTCTTGTCAAGGGGGTTGAGCAATTAC
>NZ_JAUBUI010000008.1:0-127600 GCF_036705385.1 Microcoleus sp. B3-A4
AGAATATACGGGAGTTTACCCGGAATCGGTTCACGCCGATAAAATTTATCGCACCCGAGTCAATCGAGCTTGGTGTAAAGAAAGAGGAATTCGACTAAGCGGTACTCCGCTAGGAAGACCGCCTACCCAAGTCAGTCGAGAAGCTAAAAAACAAGCACAAGAAGATGAGCGCATTCGCAACGAAATTGAGGGAAAATTTGGACAAGGCAAAAGAAGATTCAGTCTGAATAGAGTCATGGCTAAACTACCTAATACTTCTGAAACTTCCATTACTCTGACCTTTTTAGTGATCAACCTGGTGAAGCTGCTAAGGCAGTTTTACTGTCTTTTTTTGTGTCAATTTTTTCCAAATATTATGATTTTATCGAGAAGGATTAACTTGAGCTATGAATTAAATAATCGAAGTAAAGCAGGGCTTATTATGTGAGGAAGACGGGTCTCTTGTTCATTTCCCACCCCCTGCTTTTTATAACTTTTTCAGCAAACCCTACTTATTTGAAATGACTATAAACAAACTTTACATTGGACTGTGCCCAAGCTAAGCACCCCAGAACAGTGCGAACGATGGAGCGATTTGATGCCTTTACTCACCTGGCAATTATGGTTAGCTAAAGATGTCGTCAGAGAAATTCGTTTACCCTGGCAAAAGTCTCTGCCTGAATTGACGCCGGGAAGGGTTGTACAATCAATGCTTCCACTTTTAATCAGAATTGGGACTCCGGCTGTTGCTCCCAAACGGCGAGGAAATTGTGACGGATGGCAAACAGGAAAACCTCGTACTCCCAGATGCCGCTATCCAGTGGTCAAAAAGGGTAAAGGTCGGTTCCAAAAATCACCAAAATCCATCAGTTAACCTGGGAATCTCTCTCGCTTATTCACCACAATTTATGCTCAGCGTTAGCTGGGTAAATTTGTGCTTAGTCTAAACTCCAATTGCAAGTCTCCGAGAACGTCAACGGTCGCTGGTATTTATTTTATGGTTGAGTTTGATAGCTTTTCGCCAGCGACCATTGCCGTTCTTGATAACTGTTCGCTAGTCTCACAGCGAGCGCACTTTTTGACCTGCTTAGTCTAAACTCCAATCATTTAAGGAGTGGATAGGTTTTGTTTTTCACCCTCATTCTCTCCCAGCGCGGTGGCTCAAGTTCTACTTTTGTCACCGTTCTCATCTTTGGTTAGTCTAAACTACAGTTTAGTAGAACCAGCTTCTAAAGAAGGCTTTGTGAAGGGACTGACTGATGCGATGCTGAAGCTCGCCCTGTCGGCGGAGTTGCGGCAGAGTATGGGTAGCGCTGGATGGGAGCGCGTCCGGCAGCATTTTGACTGGGAACGCAAAGTCGATCGCATACTTGAAATTTATCAACAAACGATCGACGATTGCCCGAAGCATTAGGTAGCCGACCATTAAAGCATAAAGCAGCTTTCAACCTGAAAGCTGTTGCTTGGGGGTGCTAAAAAAGTATGTGGCGGTCCAAAGACCCCCCTCTACATCCTAGCGATCGAAAAACGGGTTAACCCGTTTGTTTGGTTAACCCGCGAGCTTGGAAACCTGCAGATCAATTAGTTTTGCACTACCAGCTTAACGTTGGCATTTTGCAAACCGCGCTGCTTGACTGCGGCCAAGGTCTTGTTAACTGCGTACTTCTGGTTAATGGAGTTGATTAACTCAGTTTGATTGTGTTTTTTGGCGACGCCCCAGAGGTCGGCAATCAGGTCAAAGGAACCATCGCTATTGCGAGACCAACCTAGGTCATATTCGCCTTCGAGAATCGCTACGATGTCGGAGCGAACGCGCTGACCGTTATAGCCACGAACATCAGCTTCTGACTTGACTGAAATGCCCAAGTCGCGCAGTGAAGCTTTCAGGATTTCGGCATCGGTGATTTTGGTACGCAGAGTGCTAAAGTGAGACATTGGATTTCCTCCTAATAAAACTGAGAGAGAAACAACAACGGTCTGGATTTAACGGTGCCGCTGGGCGGCTCTTGAATCGAACTGCTAGCTGTTGCTAGCCTTTGCTCCTGTTTGGACCAGGAGAAAGCTTTTAGAATTCCATTCGCTGGTATTCAGCGACGGAAGACGCAGCGGGCCGTGCACGCTGTCTAGCCCAATCTCGCAGGGCGGTGACCTGTTCGGTCATTGTTTTAGACAGTGGCATTGTGGATTTAATGGCCGCGATGATGTCTAGCTGCGTAAACTCTCGATCTTGAGCGAAGGCTTCGTACATTGCGGCTACTAGCGCTTGCTCAATCTCTGCACCTGAAAAGCCCTCGGAAACATTGGAAAGTTGCTCTAAATCGAAGCGAGTAATTTCCCGACGCCGCTTTGACAGGTGAATCTTAAATATATCTTGGCGTTCTTCTTTGGTAGGCAGATCAACAAAGAAGAGTTCGTCGAATCGGCCTTTCCTCAAGAATTCTCCCGGCAACCGCTCGATTCGGTTGGCTGTTGCCATTACGAAGACTGGGGAAGTCTTTTCTTGCATCCAAGTGAGGAAGGAACCGAAAATGCGGCTGGATGTGCCTCCGTCTGAGTCGGCCGAACCAGTGCCTCCTGCAAAGGCTTTGTCTAGTTCGTCGATGAAGAGGAGCGCTGGAGATATGGATTCTGCGGTTTTGAGGGCATTGCGGAGGTTTGCTTCCGAGCGACCCACCATCGAGCCGTCGTAGACTCTACCCATATCTAGCCTCAGCAGGGGCAGTCCCCAGAGGCGGGAGGTGGTCTTGGCAATCAGCGATTTTCCGCATCCCGGTACGCCGAGAATTAACATCCCTTTTGGTTGGGGCAGACCGTATTCTCTCGCCCTTTCTGTAAAGGCGTTGGAACGCTGTCTCAGCCACCGCTTCAGCTCTTCTAAACCGCCGACTGCATCTAGGGTTTCGTCTTCTTCAATGAACTCTAGAATGCCGTTGCGCCGAATTAATTGCTTTTTCTCAGAAAGAACTATGTCTACTTCTTCTTCGGTGAGACGCCCCGTCGAAACTTGGGCTTTACGATAAACTTTTTCAGCTTCGTCCTTGGTCAATCCCAAGGCTGCTTTTAAAAGTTTTTCTCGCGCTTCTGTGGTAATGCGTCGCGATTTCGTTTGCTCCAACTGACCAGACAATACTTGGTTTAGTTCCTTCATGTCTGGCAACGCGAAGTCTAATACCACTACTTCCTTTTCTAGCTCGATCGGAATTTGCTGCAAAGGAGACATCAGTATAATTGTCTTTTGCGTTCCTTTGAAGTTGGCGATCGCATCGCGCAACCACCTCGTTACCGGAGGAGAATCTATAAAAGGATGTAAATCTTTGAAAATGTAGATGCTAGCGTTAGTGTTGGGTTCTCGCTGCCTGATCACCCATTCAATTGCTGCCTCTGGCGAGACGGTGTTGTGTTGGGTGGTGGTGCGGGGTTGACCATACTCCACAATGCCGTGAGTTACAGTCCAGATAAATACTCGTCGCTGTGGTTTTGCTTGAGCTATTGTCGAAATTGCTTGCTCACACCGCTCTTCCTCGGATGTCACGAGGTAGATCAGAGGATATTGAGCTTGGATTAGAATACTGATCTCTTCTTGCATAGTCCTCGACCCACTAGAGACGGTGCTATCTTTGCTGAATCTCAATGCTGCCCTTCGCCGTCTTACTGAAAATTTCAGTTTTAGCTTTGTGGGGAAGCAAGGCATTCTTAGCAGGGAACCAATTCTTCCTCTCCCGGTTTGGCCGTGCTGGCACTGACGCCCGACACCTGCTTTACTGGAAGATCCTGTTCAGCCAATACGCTCGGCTGACTCGTTACGGATGCCAGTTCTCCATCTCGCATTACTACTGAACCCGTGCATTCTGGACAGTTGTATACCCGATGGGTTTGTCCGTAGGAGGCTTCTACTTCGTCAACCAGTTCGGGATTTCCTAGGTAGAAGACAATTGCCCTTTCTGCAATTGATGACATCGGTTCAGTTTCGACTGCGGCTCGGATTTTGAGCTGGCGATGCAGTTCTGGTGGAAGATACAATGTAACTTTTTGCTTTTCTTGCATATGACAGTGAATTGACTTACCCGGGTATGTATATCAGAGTAGCCGCTTAATTCTTTGCTGTCAAGCCTCTATGCTGCCTTAGCGTCATCTTGTAATATTTCGTTACATTTAAGGTGACTCTGGGGCAGTTAAGAACGAAAAAGTTAGGGGTGTAGCTGATGAGGCCGAGGTCCAGCGGCAGGTATGGGTAGCGTCAAGGACGATCGACCAACTATAAATAGGAACAATAGATATATAGGAGTAGGGCCAACAAATTGTTTGAGTCGCCATCTGGGGTAAGGTGCGCCATCAGCACCCAGCCGGCTCATGAGTGGTGAAGAAAGCTCTCAAAGGCTTGAAATGTCATAGCGGGCGATCGATAAATCTTCTTCCTCAAATAAACTACTCGTCATAAATAATATTTATTGCCAATACCCAACGGCTACAATGACGCAAACACATAGATTGCACTCATGAGCGGGCTGGGTACTGATGGCCAGCTCGCTGTTGAGTGGCTCAAACGCTTGGGCTAAAAGTCCCTCAAACGTTTGAAATGTAGTAGTTTGTAGGGTGCTATGCGGCACAAAGGTTGAGTTTGTAGAGTGCGCCGCAAGCATCGGTGGACTCAGTAAACAACGAAGTTACTAACTTTGGGCGTTTTGATTTTGAAACCCAGCTCCCCCAAGCAGTTTTTATTGCTTTAAGTGTGAAAAATCCGAACGTGAAATAGCCGTTTTCGGCTTTTTATCGGGTTCAGATTTAAGACACCTTGACAGCGCTAGCGCTCAGCGCCCTATGGTTAGACTTTTTGGATGACATTATGTAAGCTGTTACGCACTTAATTTTTTTGCCCCAATGCTCGCTACAAGGACTCTAGGGTGCTAAATATTAAATTTAGATGGGTGTCAGCTTATCTTTAATAGGGCAGTGCTGGGTAATATATACTTGGATGCGGACCTGCTAACCTGAAATTTTTAATTTTAGATATCAAAGAACTGACTGATGGATTTAGACCAACAGATTCAAGCATTGATCGAAAAAGCTCCGCCCGACGGTTCGACGCCACAAATCTTAAAGGCGATCGCCCCGGCCCTGGTGTTAATTGCCCAACAGCTACAGCACCTGGAATACTCGATCCTGCAAGCGGTAGACCAAAGTTGGGCGATCGTGGTTTTGAGCAATCTCAAGCAACCGGGACGGGAGAAGAGGGTGATTTATGCTTGGAACAGTCTTAAAGATGCGTCACAAGCTGCGGCGGCTGGGGGCGATCGCCTCAGACCGGTGCTTTTGCCTGTCACTCACATTTTATTTCAAATGATAGCTCTGGAAGGTCTTGACAGCATTGTTTTTTTTGAAAGTCCCGGAAATCAGGAAGTCGGGACGGAAATCCCTCGCGAGCAAGTACAGAGTTTAATTAACGTTTACTTGCAACAGTATCGATCGGCTCCACCGCCCGATATTGCCTAAACAACTCAATTTTCTATTAATTGGTAACAGGGAACTAGGCATTGGGAATTCCCCATTACTAATTCCCCATTACCAATAAACTGTAACTTTTTAACCTCTAATAAAGTCTACTCAAAACGTATTCAGCCAAATCAATCAAAGCTTGACGGGACTCTGAATGGGGCAGCGCAGCTAAGTATTCGACGGCTTTTTGTGCGTGATTTGTGGCTAGTTCTCGCGATCGCTCTATGCCTCTAGAATCTTCTACCAGTGCCAGGGCCTGCTCTAGATCTCCTTCTTGGGCAAATTCGCGTTCTATGAGAACTTCCAAGTAAGGTTTTTCTTCTAGGGCAAATAGTGCGGGTGCTGTCAGATTACCGCTTCTGAGATCCGAGCCTGCTGGTTTCCCCAAAGTTTCCGTTGAAGCGGTGAAATCTAATATATCATCTACTATTTGGAATGCCAAACCAATGTTCCGACCGTAGTTGTACAAATCGTCTGCTATTTCCGCTGAAACCTCGCTCAAACAGCCCGCTGCTTTGGAACTGTTGGCAATTAAAGACGCTGTTTTGTAATAACTTTTTTCGAGGTACGCTTCGATCGACAAGCTGGTGTCAAATCCATTGAGTCCCTGTTGAATTTCCCCCTCAGCTAAATCCATAATCACTTCTGAAAGCAGTTTGACTACTGGCAGGTTGTCGAGATTTGCCAAATGCCAGGAAGATTGAGCAAACAGAAAATCTCCCGCCAATACTGCCACTCGGTTGTTAAACCGACTGTGAACCGTCGGCACTCCCCGCCGCAGATCCGACTCGTCCACCACGTCATCGTGTACGAGACTAGCTGTATGGATCATTTCCGTGATTTCAGCGAGCCGGCGGTGTTTTTCCGTGATTTCCCGATCGGGCATAGTCGCCTTGGCCATCAACAGAACGATTGCGGGTCTCACTCGTTTTCCCTTTGTGCCGAATAAGTATTCTGCAGCCGCGTACAAGATGGGATGACGGGCACCCACTAACTGTTTTAAGTTTTCTGTCAACAGTCGCAGGTCTTCTTCAACCGAGGAAAATAGGAGAGTGCTAGAGATCATGGATACGCCGACTCAAGCCGTAAAGTAACAAAATTTTACATATCATATCTTTATTTTAAGGTAATTCTCTGCAATAGAAAAGAAAAATCTAGGCGATCGGCAGTTATTTGTCATCTGCCACCCGATGGGAGTTACCCGCCTGCCAGAGGTGAGTAGCCGGCTGTCAGAGGGGTTGCCCCTATTGTATCGAATTGTTAAGGACACTGCCAAAAAATCTCTAAATCCCAGAAACCCTGTGTTATTATGGGTATTAAGGATTTAAACAATTCTATACATTAAGTACAGCCAGACTGGCAGGTAGCTTTTAGGTGCCTGTAAAAGTTTCGTAGAGCCAGCCTTGTTAGTCGATCGCAGCCCAAATTTCTGGGACAGATTTTTAGTTCCTCGCGGCTAAAAGTTTTCAGAAGTTAAGAGTAGCGCATCTTATGTGCACGGTAGCTCAAAGCAGCTAAAGTGGATGGTTTTAGGCTGTTTAAGCATCTGTAAAGCAGTAAATCATTATAGATGACCGGGAACGCCTAAATGTTCCCGCAGGCTTGATATGGAAAAACAGCCTTCAGAACCAAGGCATGGTCTTGCGTACTGACTTAATGTAGTAGGTCTTGAACTTGTCCTGCTCCTCCTCGTCCTTGACTTTTGGTTCTAATTATGATTTATCGCGATATTCCTCTAATTATTCCCATTCTGGCCGCCGGCTATGTAATGACTATTTATGTAGTGCTGATGTTGGCCGAACGCAGCGCTAAAATCACTCGATTGGGCGAGTAGTGCACTGCTGGGCAGCCGAAGTCGGCAGCAGCGTCCTCGCTTCACCCTTGAGAATTCGGAATACTAAATAATAACCCTGCCTTGAATGCTTGCGCGCAAAGGCAGGGTTATTATTTACAATTGCGGGTAGCATGATTTTCTGGGCTGCTAGTTACTGCAACACCTAGCTACAGTTATCGATGTTCAATGCCCACAGCCTCTGAGACAGGATATTATATTTAGTAGCAGCTTGTATCGCTCACAGCAAGTTTCATGCCAGGGAACCCGGCAAATATTCCGAGAAAGCTATTAAAGTGCTCTCAAAAACGCTGAGTTTGAAGTTATCGGTTATTGTGGCAAAAATCTTAATATTCCTATTTGGTAGGGCAAGAAATTACAGAAATAAAAAGCGAAATTTCTGAATCTAGCAACCTGCTTGCTCAACTAAAGGCATCCATAAACTTGCACTGCCATCAAATATTTCATCAAAGGGTGCTTAACTTGCTGAGTCAGGAAGATAGTCTCTACCATTTATTCACAGCTTCGCAAGAATATAACTGGCGAGAGAGAGCCACACTTTTTTTTAAGTTAAGAAAAATATAACCTTTTATAACTGTAAAAAAAACCACCTGCCAATATTACTGGTCTATTAAGTCTTGATTAAAAGAACTAAAACAAAGAGGAGAATTTGTCATAAATTATCAAGCTTGACTGCCTAAGTTGTTGTCTGAACCCGACAACTTAAAACAAGTTTGGATAAAAAATATGATGCACAATGCTTTACAATCTATAGATAATTGCCGAGTTTTAAAAGTAGAGATGAGAGCTGAAAATCAGAGCCTGCTCGTCAGTGGCAACTGAATTCTTGGGGAATTTGGTCACGAATATTTGAGCAGTTCTTTATCACAAAACCCGCCACCGAAGGCAGCGGGTTGGGACGAGAGATTGTTAAAAAAAGTGTGGAAAAACATTTGGGTAAAATAGAAGTAACATCAGTTATCGGTCAAAGGACGTGTATTGTGTCAATCCCGATCGCCGTTTAGCGCGATCGTACTAAAAACTCTACCAATGCGCGGCTAAAAATGCAACTCTAGACCGATGTCAAACCAGGATTGCGGTGGCCGTACCGCGACTGTAAAATCGGAAATCTAAAATGGTATTAAGTGCAGGTTCCGCCTGCATCTATCCCCCTTGATTTGCCCATGTCAACAACAGCTTCTGATACCCAAAGCTTGCTAGAACAGGCGATCGACCCCAAACCCCCGGTGCTGCCTCCAGACACACCCTTGAAAGTCGCAATTGCTGCCATGACTGAGGCGAGTGCCAGTTGCATTTTAATCGCGTTTGAGCAGCAATTACTTGGAATTTTTACAGAGGGCGATGTTGTGAAAATAACTGCTAGCGAAATACCGCTAGCAGGGGTGGCAATTTCTGAGGTAATGACTGAAAACCCGATCGCCCTTTCCCTCGATAAAGCGGGGAATATCTTCAAGGTATTGAGCATATTGCGATCGAAAAGAATCCGTCATTTACCCCTCACAGACGAAGGTGGCAACTTGCTAGGCGCTATCACCTGCGAAAGCATCCGTCAAATCCTCAAGCCGGCAGACTTGCTGAAAATGTGGCGCGCCGAAGAAATTATGACTGCACAATTAATAGTTACTTCAAGCAGCGCCTCAGTTTTAGAAGTGGCAAAACAGATGAGAACCCAGCGGAAAAGCTGCGTAGTTATTTGCACTGAAAGCGACAACAAAAATCAAAAACCTGTGGGCATAATTACAGAACGCGACATTGTTAAATTCCAAGCTTCTGGACTAGATTTGGCACGTACTCCCGTCACTGCCGCGATGAGTTTTCCGCTGATACCGTTGCAGGTAAAAGCCACATTGTGGCAGGCTCACCAGTTAATGCAGCAGCACGGCATCCGGCGCTTGGTGGTGGTGGACGAGGAAGGATATTTAGCCGGAATTGTGACTGAAATTAGCCTGCTGCAGGCCTTAGATCCGGTAGAAATGCACGCCAATGTCGAGCTTTTGCAGGAAACAGTTGCCGACAAAATTCAGGAGTTGAACAAAATGAACGAAGAATTGCAAAAAGAAGCGTTGCGTAGAACAGAAGTCGAGGAAAAATTGCGAATCTTAAATGATAATTTGGAAGAACAAATCAAACAGCGAACTTTAGAATTAATTAATGCCAACAGTCAGTTAAAAAAGGAAATAGAAGACCGCACCACCGCTGAAGCTGAAGTTCGCCGCCTCAACACGGAACTCGAACAGCGAGTTCTAGACCGCACGGTTCAACTAGCAGCCAGTAACGAAAAATTGCAGCAACAAATTAGCGGTAGAAAATTGCTCGAAGAAAAATTGCACTTTTCTGAAAGGAAAGTCCGCGCCGTTTTTGAAGCGATGACCGACATCGTTCTCGTGCTAGACAGTCAGCGGAACATAGAAGTTTTGCCAACGAATGTGGCAGCCGCTTCTGAGCCTGATTGTGATATAGTCAGCTTGACCATCGAACATTTTTTTGACGACGACAACCCGGATGATTGGTGGGTGTTAGTTCAGCAAGTGTTAGACACACAACAAACTATCAATTTTGACTACAGCTTAACAGTTTGTAACCGCGAAATTTGGTTTTCCGCTTGCATTTCTCTGTTTTCAAAAGATGCAGTCATTTGGGTTGCCCGCAACATCAACGCCCGCAAAATAGCCGAGTCAGCGCTGTGCCAAAAAAATGCAGAGTTATCTCATACCTTAGAAGAACTGAAGCGGACTCAAAAAGAACTCATTCAATCAGAAAAAATGGCAGCCCTCGGACAGTTAATTGCCGGAGTTGCTCATGAAATCAATTCTCCTTTAGGGGCGATTCGCTCTTCGGTGCAGAACATCGCCGACTTCTTGACCGAACAATTGCAGCAGTTGCCAATATTTTTTCAAGAACTATCCCCGGAACGGCGGGATGATTTCTTTGCTTTGCTACATAAGTCCAGCAAAGAAACAGATACATTATCTAGTAAAGAAAAACGTCAGTTAAAAAAACTTTTGCAGGGGCAATTAGAATCAGAAAACATTGACGACGCCGCCAGTCTTGCCTGTACTTTATTAGATATCGGCATCGGCAATAATGTAGAACGTTTTTTGCCTTTGTTGAAAGACAGCCAAAGTCGAAATATTGTACAAACTGCCTACCAATTTGCTACGGTACAAAAAAGCACTAAAAATATTGCTACGGCTACGGATAGGGCAGCCAAAATCGTTTTTGCTTTGAAAAGCTACTCTCGTTACGATCAGTCGGCTTCTAAAGTAATCGCTAATATTACCGAGGGTATTGATACTGTTTTAACGCTTTACCACTACCAAATCAAACACGGTGTGGAAGTAGTCAGAAACTATGGTACTAATGTGCCCTCTGTGCTATGCTATCCTGATGAACTCAATCAAGTTTGGACAAATTTGGTTCACAATGCTTTACAAGCGATGGGCAACAAAGGAGTGTTAAAAATTGATGTCAAACACCAAGCGAACGCAATATCAGTCAGTATTACCGACAGTGGTCCCGGCATTCCACCAGAGATTATGCCGAGAATTTTTGAGCCGTTTTTCACAACTAAACCTCCCGGAGAAGGCAGTGGTTTGGGATTAGATATAGTTCAAAAAATTCTGGAAAAACACCAAGGTGAACTGCAAGTAGAAAGCGTGCCCGGTCAAACAAAATTTACTATATCCTTGCCCATCGGAATCCCTTGATAGCAATAAAAAAAGAGGAAAATGCCCCCCACTTTAAAATTTAATAGTAGTAAATTTTTATGCCTAAACCAGTAATTTTGTGCGTTGACGATGAAGTTGTGGTCTTAAATAGTTTAAAAATTCAACTTAAAAAAGAATTTGGGGATGCTTACCTCTATGAAGTAGCAGAAAATGCAGATGAAGCTCTGGAAATTATCGAGGAAATTCAAAAAGAAGATGAAAGTGATATTTTGGTCATAGTATCTGACTGGTTAATGCCAGGTATTAAAGGAGATGATTTTTTGATTATGGTTCACCAAAAATATCCCAAAATTGTGAAAGTCATGCTGACCGGGCAAGCCGACGAAGTAGCAATAGCACGGGTTAAAGAGCAAGCAAACTTGCACCGTTGTTTGTACAAGCCGTGGGAGCGCAAAGAATTAGTAGAAACTATAAAATCGGGCTTGACAAAAATATGAACAATAAACCTGTGATTATTTGCGTGGATGACGAACCGATAATTCTTGAAAGTTTGAAAATTGAGTTAAAAAAAACCCTGGGGGAAGAACACTTATTAGAAACCGCTGAAGGCGGCGAAGATGCTTTAGAGTTAATAGAGGAATTACTGACTGAGGGCTGCGAAATCGTAGCAGTGATTTCCGACTATCTGATGCCGAATATTAAAGGGGACGAATTGCTGAAGCAGATTCACAGGATTTCCCCAAAAACTATCAAAATTATGCTGACGGGGCAAGCAGACCTCGAAGCAGTGGCGAATACTATTAAATATGCTAAATTGTACCGATATATATCGAAGCCTTGGCAGTCCGAAGATTTGAAGTTGACGGTAAAAGAAGCGATCAACAGCTATTTTATGGAGAAGCAATTAGCGGAACAAAATGCTCAACTCCAAAAGCTAAATCAAGAATTGGAAACTTTAGTCGAGGAGCGGACTGCACAACTGCGCTTGTCTGAGGAAAAGTTTGCTAAAGCTTTTCGTTCTTCTCCCAACCCGATTACTATTACCAGACTTAATGACGGTCGTTATTTAGAAATTAATGAGGCTTTTTGCCAGACCATCGGTTATTCAGCCGAAGAAATCCTCGATCGCACGGCGCTTGATTTGAATCTTTGGGAAAATATACAAGCCCACGCCGAGTTGTTTAAAATGTTAGACGAAAAACAAATTATTCTCAACTACGAATTTGACTTTCGCACTAAAACAGGGGAACTCAGAACCGGGCTGCTGTCAGCAGAAATCATTGACATTCATGGCGAAACTTGCGTGATTTCAGTGATTCAAGATATTAGCGATCGCAAATTAGCCGAAGAAAAACTCCGAGCTGTAGCGGCTTCTTTAGCAGCAGCGCAAAGAATCGCCCGTGTCGGTAATTGGGAATGCGATTTATCGGCCAACACAACTACTTGGTCGAAAGAGTTATCTCGGATTTTTGGGCTCGATCCAACCCAGCCTGCGCCAACACTAGCTGAGTTTTCGCAATACGTGCATCCCGACGATCGACAAAAGTGGCAAACAACGATCGACACTGCTATTGCTAGCGGGCAATCTTACAGTTTGGAATATCGAATTCTGCGCCCAGAACCAAAAATTGCTGCGGATAATTGCCCATCACAAATAAGTGAAGCCGGCTTCATCCGCTACATCGAAGCCAGAGGAGAAGTAGTTGTCAACCACCAAGGGCAAGTGACAAAACTATTCACAACTTTGATGGACATTACCCCACGCAAGCTGGCAGAAATAGCCCTAGCTGAGAGCGAAGAAAAATACCGTCATTTAGTTGAAACTTCCCAAGATATTATCTGGTCTTGCAATGCTCAAGGACAAATTACTTTTGTGAACCAAGCAGTTAAACAAATATACGGTTACGAGCCGGAAGAAATGCTCGGCTGTTCTTTTAGCGATTTCTTGGCTCCTGGAGAAATAGACTGGAAATGGGAACTTCAGCAGCGCTTGCTGACGGGAAAAAATGTGTTTCAGTACGAAAATATAGTATTAGGAAAAGACGGTCGAAAGATTGATGTAAATACCAAGGCGATCGCGCGCATGGACGCTGAAGGAAACATCATCGGCACCACAGGCACTGCTAGCGATATTACCGAACGCAAACAAGCTGAAATAGTCCTGCAAAAAGCCAAAGAAGAAGCCGACAGAGCCAACAGGGCAAAAAGCGAATTTCTCTCGAATATGAGCCACGAATTGCGGACTCCCCTCAACGCAATTCTCGGTTTCAGCCAACTGCTGGCCCGCGACCCAAACCTCGGTGCCGACCAACAGCAATACTTAGGAATTATTAGCCAGAGCGGGGAACATTTGCTCGTTCTGATCAACAATATTCTGCAAATGTCAAAAATTGAAGTCGGGCTGGTGACACTTAATAACAGTACCTTCGACTTGCACAAAATGCTAAAAAATACTGAAAATATGCTGAAACTGCAAGCAGAAAAAAAAGGCTTGCAGTTAATTTTTGATTGCCGACCAGACCTACCTCAATATATAGAAGCTGACGAAAGCAAGTTGCGACAAGTATTAATAAATGTGGTTGGAAATGCTATTAAATTCACTGCCGAAGGTGGTGTTAATTTGAGAATTAAACATGAGCTGCTAAAAAATAAAAAATACCCTGAGATTTCGCCAAGTGACAATTGCTGTTTGCTATTTGAAGTGCAAGACACTGGTTCAGGAATTTCTGCGGAAGAAATGGACAATTTGTTTAAACCTTTCGCGCAAACAGAAAGCGGGAAAAAAGCTCAAGAAGGAAGCGGTTTGGGCTTGCCAATCAGCAAACAGTTCGTTCAGTTAATGGGAGGGAAGATGACGGTAACAAGCACCCTCGGTCGCGGCAGCATTTTTAAATTCGATGTTAAAGTTTCCCTCCCTAATGAAATGGAAATTCAGGTGGCTCAAACAGCTCGCCGAGTGGTGGGTCTTGAACCCGGACAGCCAGAATACCGGATTTTAGCTGTTGACGATCGCCTGGAAAGCCGCTTGCTGTTAGTCAGAATGCTGACATCGCTCGGCTTTGCGGTGCAGGAAGCTGAAAATGGCGTTCAAGCTGTGGAAATGTGGTCGAGTTGGGAACCTCATTTGATTTGGATGGATATGCGGATGCCGGTGATGGACGGTTACGAAGCTACTAAACAGATTAAAGCGCATTTGAAAGGTCAAGCAACGGTGATTATTGCTCTGACTGCAAGTGCTTTTGATGAGGAGCGATCGCTGATTTTGTCTGCTGGTTGCGATGATTTTGTAGCGAAGCCTTTTCGGGAGCAAGTGATTCTGGAAAAGATGGCTAAGCATCTGGGAGTCCGCTATGTTTACGATCGAGAAGCTTCGCTAAGTTCTGATGCGGCGGTGTCCGCCGAGGTTTCCATGGCAACTGAAACGGCTGATTTGGCTTTTACCCTCAATACTTCATTTTTGGAAGCTATGCCTGCTGAATGGATTGATAAATTGTATTCTGCGGCGGATGCGGTTGATAACGAGGAGATTTTTCGGCTGTTGTTGTCGATTCCTTCTATTAATGCTAGTTTCCGCAGCGCGATCGCCGATTTGGCAAATAACTTCCGATGCGATCGGATTATCGATTTGATTGAGGAGTTTAGAAATTGTTGAACGATGACAGAAGAAGGGATAGGGGCAGGCTCAGGATTATTGATGGTTTAGGTCGCTCCCCTATTTGTAAATTCGCCCGCAGGCGATCGGGTAATTTACTTGTAGCCAAGCTCCACACCCTGGTAATCATCAGTCATTCCCAATTCTTTAATCTCCAATCTCAAATCTCAGCTACGGTAAGTTCTGTAAATATCAAAACTGTTGGTTGAAGAGGGAGTGCTATAATGAGTATTTAACCAGTTTTCCTAAAATCAACAATTATTAAATTAACAAAAAATAGCAATCGATGAGCAAAAATCCAATAGAAGAAAATAAAGGCAACATATTAATTGTTGACGATACGCCAGAAAATTTGCAAGTTTTATCAGCAACGCTGTCCGATCGGGGCTACAAAGTCCGCGGCGTAATTAACGGTAAAATGGCCATCAGAGCCGCGCGCTCTGGTTCTCCCGATTTGATTTTGCTTGACATCAAAATGCCGGAAATGGATGGCTACGAAGTCTGCACGCAGCTCAAAGCAGATCCGAAGACATCAGAAATTCCTGTTATTTTTATCAGCGCTTTAGATGAAGTATTGGACAAAGTAACCGCCTTTCAAGTTGGAGGGGTAGATTATGTCACAAAACCGTTTCATGTAGCAGAAGTTTTAGCGCGAATCGAACACCAACTGACTATCCAAAGACTGAAAAAACAATTGCTCGATCGCAATAAAGAACTGCAAGAAGAAATAATAGAACGCAAAAAAGCCGAAGAAGCAGCGGCCGCTGCATCGCTCGCAAAAAGTCAATTCGTTGCCAACATGAGCCACGAATTGCGGACGCCCCTGAACGCCATCCTGGGTTTTACCCAAGTCATGAGCCGCGACTCTTTGCTCAGCCACGAAAATCTCGAAAATCTCCGAATTATTAACCGCAGCGGTCAACATTTGCTGGAACTAATTAACGATGTTTTAGACTTGTCGAAAATAGAAGCAGGGATAATTAGCTTAGATGAACGCAGCTTTGACCTTTATCAACTCCTCGACTCTCTCGAAGAAATGTTTCAAATCAAAGCTGAAACAAAAAAAATGCAACTGAAATTTTCCGTTCAGGCAAATGTTCCCCAATATATAAAAGCTGACGAAAAAAAGCTGCGCGTCTGCTTAATTAACCTGCTGGGAAATGCCATGAAATTTACTCGCGACGGGGGCCGTATTTGGCTGCGCGTGAGCGTGGAAAGCAACCAGCCGCAGCAGCCGGCAGAATCGGAAAGTCATCCTAACTCTACCTCAGTCGAACCCTTGTTAATTTTGTTTGAAGTTGAAGACACGGGAATTGGCATAGCAACAGCAGAAATTGATACTTTATTTGATGCTTTCGTGCAAACACAAGCGGGGAGAAAAGCGGCTGATGGTACGGGGTTGGGTTTGACAATTACTAAAAACTACGTGCAGATTATGGGCGGGGATATTTGGGTAAAAAGTGTTTTAGGTGAGGGAACAAGTTTTAAATTTAATATCCGAGTATGTGCGGCTATTTCGTCTGAAATAACAGTGGCGACATTGCAGCGGGTGATCGGACTAGAAGCAAATCAACCGGTTTATCGGATTTTAGCTGTTGACGACAATCAAGAAAATCGGCTGCTGCTGGTTAAAATGTTGCAACCAATTGGTTTTGAAGTCCGAGAAGCAGAAAATGGCTACCAAGCTGTTGAACTTTGGGAAAGTTGGCAGCCTCATTTAATTTGGCTGGATACGCGAATGCCGGTAATGGACGGTTTTGATGCTGTCCGACAAATTAGAGGTAAAGAGAAACAAACTCAATGGCGAACTGTAATTATTGCTCTGACTGCTAGCACTTTTGAGGAAAAAAAAGGCGACATTATTGCCGCAGGTTGCGACGATTTTGTGCGGAAACCTTTTCAAGAACAAATCCTGTTTGATAAGATGGCTTGCTACTTGGGAGTGCGCTATCTGTATCAAGAGTTGCCCGGCCTCCCAGCCGGGGCTTTACGGCGTTATTGTGTGAGCGAAAAACCGGATTCATTTTTCGGAGGGCTGCTGGCTCAGATGCCTCAAAGCTGGGTGCAGGAACTCTACGATGCAGCTAATGATGTTAATGAAGAGCTGGCGATTCAACTTGTCGATCGCATCTGGGAAAGTCATCCAACTTTAGCTGACGCTTTAAAAGATTTGCTTGCCGATTACAGGCTCGACAAGATCATGGATTTAACTCAATCGAGTTTAAAATAAATGGATAATAGCGAAATTAAAGTATTGGTGGTTGATGACCAACCGAGCAATCTGCGGTTCTTATCCAAACTGCTAACATCCCAGGGATATCAAGTTTACCGAGCTATTTGCGGTCAACTGGCGTTGAATGTTGCGATCACCTATTGCCCCGATTTAATTTTGCTCGACATTAGAATGCCGGAAATGAACGGTTATGAAGTTTGTCGGAGGCTGAAAGCGACACCGGAAACCGAACAAATTCCGGTGATATTTTTAAGTGTATTAGATGAAATGAACGATAAATTACAAGCTTTTCGAGTAGGAGGAGCCGACTATATTACTAAACCATTTCAAGTAGAAGAAGTTTTAGCACGCATCGACAAGCAAGTCGGCTTGCAAAAACTGCAACAGCAATTAAAAGAACAAAATTATCAACTGCAACAGTCGCAATCGCTGCTTGCTAGCATAT
Organism: Microcoleus sp. B3-A4; assembly: GCF_036705385.1. NCBI lineage: Bacteria > Bacillati > Cyanobacteriota > Cyanophyceae > Oscillatoriales > Microcoleaceae > Microcoleus > Microcoleus sp. B3-A4. Next base: position 17,323 of record NZ_JAUBUI010000008.1, read on the forward strand.
TAAATAGTTCCTTAGACTGTGTGGTGGCTTATTCTGCTGTCCGCAACAGTGAGGGAAATATTGTAGATTTCCAGTGGCTCTTGATCAACGCTGCTGCCGAAAAATTTTATGGTCTTCTATTAAATGAGATAGTTGGTAAGAATTTGTTAGCCCAAGTTTCCCAAGTTAGCAATAACGGCTTATTTGATTTGTATGTTTCTGTAGTAGAAACAGGAGAAACTGTAGACCAAGAATTTTATTACGAACACGAGCGAGATACAATTGTTTGGCTGCACATTGTGGCGGTCAAATTAAACGATGGTCTGGCAGTAACATTTCGTAATATTACCGAGCGTAAACGAGCAGAAATTGCCCTACGAGACAGCGAAGAACGCTTCCGCGCGATATTCGAGCAAGCTGCGGTCGGCATAGCTAAAACCGCGCTTTGCGGTAAATTTATACGGGTAAATCCCGGCTTTTGTCAAATTGTTCGCTATGCAGAATCCGAATTGTTACAGCAAAACTGGGAGGCAATTACTCACCCCGATGACAGAGAAGCGGACAGAGAATACTTGCGCTCGCTGTTATCCGGGAAGATTCAAACTTTTTCTGTGGAAAAGCGGTTGCTATGCAAAGATGAAGCTGTGCGCTGGGTCAATGTTACTGTTTCGGCAATGCGCGATGTCAAAGGGACGCTGCAGTATTTGATTTGTGCGATCGAGGATATTTCCGAACGCAAGCTGGTACAAGAACTCCTGCAAGCGAGTTTAGACACTCAAACCCGCTACGCTCAAGAATTAACTCGTTCTAATGCCGAACTAGAACAGTTTGCTTACGTGGCTTCTCACGATTTGCAAGCGCCTTTGAGCACGATTGCTGGTTACGCTCAACTATTAGAAAAACGCTTTCCCAACCAACTTGATGCCCAAGGGAATAAATTTATCCGCAATATTGTTAATTCTTGCGATCGGATGCAGGCGCTGATTGATGACTTGCTGGAGTATTCGCGGGTCGGTCGCAGTCAGAAACCTTTTGAGATGATAGATTGCAATCGGGTTTTTGAGGATGCTTGTGCTAATTTGCATTTGGCCATCCGCGAAAATCAAGGTTCAGTTACTAGGGGGAATTTGCCAAGGGTAAAAGGTGATTCTTTTCAACTGCTGCAACTGTTTCAAAATTTAATTGGTAACGCCATTAAGTACCGCAGCAGTGAGGCGCCGGTGGTGCAGGTGGACGCTTCGCGTCAGGGGGATAGCTGGGTGTTTTCAGTGCAGGATAATGGTATTGGGATTGCCTCACAGTACCATCCGCGAATTTTTCAGATTTTTCAGCGCTTGCACACCCAAAAACAGTATTCGGGAACTGGTATCGGTTTAGCGATTTGTCAAAGAATTGTCGATCGGCACGGCGGCAGCCTTTGGGTAGAATCAGAACCCAATCAAGGCTCGACTTTTTATTTTTCTATTCCTATAACAAAGTGAAGTCAGCAGTCCGCCTGAAGCAGTCACCCGTCCTTTACTTAAGCTTTAAATATCTTTACTTGTTCTTTACAAAAAGGCTGATAAACTGTAGCATATTCACTGATGACATCGAGCTAAAAATCTATCAGTATATATCTATTAGCTCTCTCCTTCTACAACTTATAAATCAGCGGTGCGCGCAAGACTTGTTAATTTTTTTCAACCGTATCCAGAGCATCTTGCTTTGGGATGCAGTAGTTTCCCTCGTAGTTCGCGGACAAGGATTTGTGATGTGTTTGCAGTTTGCCGCTTCTCGGACAGACTGCCAAGTGAAACAAGCATGATTCGCAAACCTTTGCAAATGGAGAAAAACGGTAAATTGCTGCAACACAATTTCAGTGTTCTCAGCCAGATTTACCGGATGATGGCAAGAGATGCTTTGCAGGTACTCAGACACGGCTCAAAGTCCCGCAACCTCACAAAAGACGTTCGTAGTGAGGCAAAGCCGTGAATTATAAAAAGAAAAAATTTACTCTTTTAATAGCAAACGATGACGAGGATACGCGCTTTTTGATGGAGGAAGCACTGCGAGAAGTTCGATTAGCAATTACGAGCGAATTTGTGGAAAATGGAGAACAAGTGCTAGACTACTTGTACCGTCGCGGTCAATATTTTGCTAGCAGCAATTGGCATCAGCCAGACTTGATACTTTTGGATCTGAATATGCCGAGGCTAGACGGGCGCGAAACACTAACTTCGATCAGATCTGACCCCCATTTGCAACAAATTCCGGTTGTAATGCTCACAACTTCCCACCGCAGAGGAGATATCTTGCTTTGCTACCGCTTGGGAGCCAATTCTTTCATATCCAAACCAGTCACTTTTGAAGGATTGCTTGAAGTAATGAAGACTTTATGCGAGTATTGGTTTGAAATCGTTTCACTCCCGCCGGATATGTAAACTTTAATGGAGGGCTAAATCCATAGTTTGAGGGTATAGTGAATTTGATAAGCAGAAATATTGGCCGATCGCAAGTATCGCTCTCAAAACAAAAAAGTGGCCTTAGAACCGCTCCAAACGCTATAGTTGTGTTAACACGTAACCAATGTCTGAAAATTTTGTTGGTTGAGGATGACCTGGGAAATCCGACAATGATCGAAGACCTTCTAGGGTCATTCAGCGAGTCTCTATTTCTTCTCCAAACTGTTAAGTCTCTGGAGATAGGAGTTGCGCGTCTGGAAGTAGACAAGTTTGACGCCGTACTATTAGATTTGTCAGTGTCAGACAGCTTGAGGGGAAGCGAGGCGATCGCAGTTTTGAAAGGGCGATGGCCCACATTGCCAATTGTGGTGCTGACAGATATCAACGATGAAAATATGGCCCGGTCGGTATTGCGGTGGGGCGCTCAAGATTGTTTGGTAAAGGGAAGATTTCACAGAACTCTGCTGGTGCGGGCAATCCATTACGCGATCGAACGCCAGCAAATCGAAGAACAATTGCGGCAGCAGGCTCTCCGACAGCGGCTGTTGGGCAAAATGATCGAACATATTCGATCGTCAATAGATCCGGCAAGCATTCTCCAAAATACCGTTGCAGAAGTGCGCCAATTTCTCCAAACAGACCGCGTTTTAATTTATCGCTGTCAGGATTGGGTGTCTCAATTGGACGGGGAAGAGCAAAAAGGTGCGATCGTCGCTGGTGACGGTTTGCCAGAAGGTTATATTGAAAACCACAATATTAGTGCTGCTTTGGCGGTGTCATGCTTTGTTTTAGTCGAATCCCAGTCGGTACAAGCAATAGCAGATGTCAGCACTGCCCCCTTGGCTGGCAGTTGCAAAGAATTGCTGGCAGATTGTGAAATTGCAGCAGTTATCAGCGTGCCAATTTGGCAATCAGGCGACTGGGAAACGACAAAAGAAACACAAGAAGCCACTGTTTGGGAAGTCGAGAAAAATCAAGATGCAGCAGAAAATTATATCTGGCACCACGCGAGTGGCAAACCGCAGACCCAGGGTAAAAATTTGCCGGATTCTATCGCAGAAAATGGCAATAGTTTGTGGGGAATGCTGACAGCATACAATTGCAGCGGTGTCAGGGAATGGCAGCAGTGGGAAATAGACTTTTTACAGCACTTGGCAAATCAAGTGGCGATCGCGATCGAACAATCTCAACTTTACCGCAAGCTAGCAATAGCCAATCAAAAATTGCAGCAACTGGCAACTACTGACGGACTGACTGGCATTGCCAATCGCCGCCAGTTCGATCGCGTTTTGAGATTAGAGTGGCGCAGATTGGCAAGAGAGGAACTGCCCCTGTCTCTAATTATGTTGGACATCGACTTTTTTAAACTTTACAACGAGTTTTATGGGCACCTCGGCGGGGACGATTGTTTGCGCCAAGTTGCCGGGGCGATCGCCAGATCCACCAACCGGGCTGGGGATCTGGCCGCCCGCTACGGTGGGGAAGAATTTGCCGTAGTGCTGCCCAACACTAGCGCCGAAGGGGCAAACGCTGTCGCCCGGAAAATTTGCGACGGCATCGCCAGCTTGAAACTGCCCCACGCGCGATCGTCGATCGGGCCCTACGTTACCCTCAGTTGTGGCATTGCGACAGCGATTCCTTCTGCCCAGGAATCTCCCGACACCCTAATTCGCAGCGCTGACAGCGCCCTTTATCAAGCCAAAACAGAAGGCAAAAATCGCATTTGTCACGCTAGCAATAACTCGGAATCTTCCCCGATTTTTATGTAAAACTTGAAGGTAATTGGTAATTAATAATTAGTAAGATCGCGTTTAATTGTTTACTCATAATTTAGAACTCATAACTCATATTGTTGACATTTGCATCGGAATAATAATTTTCCGCGTGCAGTGCGAGCGGGACGCGATCCAGTGACCAGGAGCAAGGATAATGCTCGCTTTAAGGGTTGAATTCCGATGCTACGGTATTTGATATTACTGAGATGTTGCACCCTTCTCAATTACTTGTTTAGCAACAGGCAAGATGCCTGTTCCACAATAAAATTCACTCTTTGTGGAACAGGCATCTTGCCTGTCATTGAGAATGGTGCAAGATGTGAGATATTACTCATTTTCGCTTCCCAATTTCCAATTACCAATTGCTAATTTATTGCCCCAAATTTGACTTCGTACCAGTTAAATTCGGCCGCACTGGAATTTCAATCAAAAACTCCGCTCCCTCTCCCGGTGTGGAAATACAGCTCAATCTGCCGCCGTGGCGATCGACGATAATCGAGTGAGAAATCGACAATCCCAAACCCGTACCTTTGCCCACAGGTTTAGTCGTGAAAAACGGGTCAAACAGCCTCGATCGCACTGACTCCGGTATCCCCCGCCCGTTATCCGCAATGGATACCGCTACGAAGCCGGCAGCCGCCTGATAGCTGCGAATCGCGATCGTGCTGGGATGTCGATCGCACTCCTCGATCGGACGCTGCTTATCCCGTTCTTCCAAAGCATCAATCGCATTAATTAAAATATTCATAAACACCTGATTCAACTCGCCAGGAAAACATTCAATTTGTGGCAATATTTGGTAATCTTTAACTATCTGAATTTCTCCATGACTGCTGTGAGATTTTAATCGGTTTTGCAAAATCATCAAAGTGCTATCAATTCCCTCGTGAATGTTAACCGACTTCCCTGCGGACTCGTCCAATCGGGAAAAATTACGCAGCGATTTCACTATCTCGACAATTCGCTCGGTTCCTACTTGCATCGAATTAAACAATTTCGGGAAATCCTCAGCAATATAATCCAAGTCTATTTCCTCAATCTTCTGCAAGACTTGGGCTGGAGGATTAGGACAGTAATGCTGGTAAAATTTAATCAATTCCAGCAAATCTAAAGTGTAATTGCGAGCCGGATTGAGATTGCCGTGAATAAAGCTAACAGGGTTATTAATTTCGTGAGCAACACCAGCAACTAACTGACCCAAACTCACCATTTTTTCATTTTGAACGAGCTGAGCTTGAGTCGTTCTGAGTTTGTTAATAGCTGCTTCTAACTCTAGCGCTTTTGAACGTTCTCGCGCTTCCGATTCCTGCAAAGCTGACTCGGCTTGTTTGCGATCGGCAATTTCACTTTGTGCTTGCTCAAACAGCATTGATTGCTGGATCGCGATCGCCAACTGCACGCTAATTTGTTTGAGACACTCGACCTCAATTTCCAGCCAGTGGCGGGGACCAGCGCACTCGTGAGCAATCAATAGCCCCCACAACTTCTCGCCTTGCAAAACTGGCACTACCAAATTAGCCCGCACCTGAAATTGACTTAATAAATTAATGTAGCACTCGGAAAGATCAGCTTGGTAAATATCATCGACCGCTACAGCACGACCGTGTTCGTAAGCAGAAGCATAGCTGTCTTCAAAGCAGGAATCGTTAATAGTTATTCCCTGAATAGCCAGCCAATTTTTGCCCACTGACTCGACATTTACAAAACCGCTCCAATCGGGATTAAACTGATAAATAACTGTCCGGTCTGTTTGTAAAAATTGCCGTACTTCAGCAACAGTTTTTGTCAAAATTTCTTCTAAATTGAGAGAAGAGCGAATGCGTTCCAGCATTCCTACTACCAGGCGTTCTCGCTTTAATTGCTGGCGCAAGATAGCCTCGGCAAGTTTGCGAGTGCTAATATCTTCAATCACACCAATTACATAGCTAGGTCCCCCAAACCCATCCCGCACTAAAGATACAGTCATATTAGCCCAAACAAATGAACCGTCTTTGCGAATAAAGCGTTTTTCAAGGGAATAATTAAAAATTTCCCCAGCTAACAGTCTGTCACGCGACTCGACATCGGCTGCTACATCTTCGGGGTGAGAAATATCCCCAACATTTCGTGATTTCAGCTCCAATTCTGAGTATCCGACAATATTGCAAAACCCTTGATTTGCCTTCAAAAATTGACCGTCTGGCCACACTTTCACAATACCGATCGCCGCTTGTTCAAATACAGCTCGAAATCGCTGTTCACTTTCTTGCAAAGCAGTTTCGGCTTTTTTGCGATGGGTAATGTCCATTGCCGTGCCAAACAGCCTCACCACCTGACCCAACTCATTTTTAACAGATTGTCCTTTAGCGTTAACGTGCCTGATTTCTCCTGATGGAACATAGATGCGGTGGTCGATGTCGTAAGCTGTCCCTTCTGTCACTGCCTTTTGCACAACTTGTGAAAACCTTTCTTTGTCATCGGGATGAATTTGCTCTAAAAGTTCTTCCATTGTGGGCGGCCGATTCAATTCTCGGCCGTAAACTCGAAACAGTTCTTCCGACCAAGTAATAATTCCTGTCTCCCTATCGGATTCCCAATTGCCGATGCGGGCTATTTTTTGCGCTGCTTGCAACTGTTCGGCAAGTTGTTGCAGAGATGCGATCAACTGCGTTTTTTCGGCTTCTGCTGCAACGCGGGCGCTGATATCTTTATGAGTGCCTGTTATTCGCAACGGCGCACCCCATTCGTCGTACTCGACTACCTTGCCCATAGCCAGAATCCACTGCCAATTGCCCGCTTTGTTGAGCATCCGAAATTCAAATTCATAGATATCAGTCTCACCTTCCAAATAGGAATTTAAACATTCCATTACCTTTACTCGATCTTCTGGATGCAGCAAACTTTCCCAACCTTTGAGGTTATTTTCAATTTCGGTTTCTGCATAGCCTAGCATTGATTTCCAATAAAAGTCGAAATAAGTTTCGCCAGTAGCTATATTCCAATCCCACAGCCCCAAAGAGCTGCCTGAAACCGCCAACAGCAATCGCTCTTGACTGAGTTTTAATGCCGATTCGGTGCGTTTTATTTCTGTGAGGTCGGCAATTATGGCTATCATTCCTATCGGTTGACTAGCGCTATCTTTAATGCAGTTAGCTCGCAAGAAAGTTTCTCTAATGTCGCCATTTTTACTCTTAATTTCTATTTCATTTTCCCAGGAAAAACCTTTCCGCATCACCCTAAATAACTTTCTCAAATCTTGAGATTTGGGGTACATTACTGCTGGGCCGCCAGCATTATTGAGTTCCTCAACTGTATAGCCGTAGCGCTGAATAAATGCTTGATTGTGATAAACGGAATAACCGTCCAAATCTGCGATCGCGATCGCATCACTAGCGCTGTCTACAGCTTGAGTTACCAGGCACAGAGTCAGTTCGGCTTGTTTGCGATCGGTAATATCAAAAATCGCTCTGTCGAGCCACAAAACTAGCCCTTCTAGATTGTAAGTTGGTCTACCTCTTTCCGACATCCACCGCACCGTGCCGTCAGCGCAAACAATCCGGTATTCTAGATTATACGGCTGTTTCGACTCTACTGCTGCGCTGATTTGTCGATCGACCATTTCCTTGTCTGCCTCATGGATAATGCTAGTAAAACTCCAGCAGTTCTTGCCGATAAAATCCTCAGCAGGATAACCACTAATTCCCTCAATTTCATCGCTAATAAATACCATCGTCTCATCAGCATCATACAAGCTGCGGCAGATAGCGCCGGGGATATTCTCAACGAGCGAGCGAAATCTGGCTTCACTCTCCCGTAAAGCTGCTTCGGTATGTTTTAAATCAGTAATATCCAGCACCATGCCTTCCCAAACTATATCGCCTTCCTGCCCTATTTCTGTGGGAAAATTAACTCGTTCCGGTCTCGAAACCCCTTGCAACCACTTAATTTTTCCCGACGGGAAAATCGCGCGCCATTCCTGGTACCAAAGCTGCATATTTGCCGCAGAAACAGCAATTGATTCTTCAAATTTTTGGCGGTCGTCTGGATGAATACAACTAAAAAGTAGTTGGGGATTTTGCTGAATATTTTCTGGTTCCAATTCATATAAATCGCGGCTAGCCGAAGAAATATAAGGAAAACTTTTTTGGCCGTCGGTTGATAGGCGAAATTGATAAATTATTCCCGGCAAATTGGCAGTAAGTTGCCGCAGTCTAGCTTCGCTTTCTTGCTGGGCTAATTGTTTGCGCCTATCCTGAGTGATATCTCGAATTATCCCCACGAGAATTTTACTGCCATCGGTATTTTCAAAGACAGTTTTTTTAGTAGACACAATGTGCTTTGCACCGTTGGCGTCCGTAAATATTTCCTCACTCTCGTTTTCTTTACCCGTCCTAAACACTTGTTGGTCAGTATGCCAAAAAATCTCCGCTTCTTGTTTTGGGAAAAAGTCATAATCCGATTTGCCCAGCAGTTCCTCGCGCTGCTTCCCGATCAGCTTGCAAAAAGCATCATTTAACAGTATCCAACGGTGCTGTTCATCCTTGACAAAAAGTGGGTCTGCAACTGCATCAATCGTAGAATCCAAAAACTTTTTACTAGCTTCTAGTTCGGAAAGAGCTAAAATTTTATCTGTAATATCGTTGATAGTTCCTGTCGTCCCCTGCGCCTCTCCGTTCCCGCCCAAAATAAAAAACTCTTGCACTTCCACCCACCGAATTTCGCCATGTTTGGTAACATATCGACTTTGATAACAACAGGGTGCTTCTTGATTGGGTCTCCGATCTCTAAACAAATTTAAATAGCGGTATTGATCCTCAGAATGAATGTAACTCAAACAGGAAGTTCCTAAGCTTTCATCAACGGTAAATCCGGTAATTTCCGTCCAAGCCGGATTGAGAAAAGTCCAATTGCCAGCAGTATTTGTTTCAAAAACGACTTCTTTGATATTGCCAACAACCTGCTGGTATTTTTCTTGACTTTTTTGCCATTCTGCTTGCCGTTGCTGGCGGGCGATCGCGCACCTGAGCGTCCGCACCAGCAGCCGGCTGTCTACCTGTCTTTTCACCAAATAATCTTGGGCGCCGGCGGCAATTAACTCGACAGCCAGTTCTTCGTCATCGGCGGCTGTCAGAATGACGATCGGAATATTTATACCGCAATCTTGCAGTCGGAAAAAAGTATTAAATTTTAGGCTGTCAGGAAGTGAAAGATCTAATAAAATTACATCAAAAATTTTATCGCTTAAAATTTCTATCGCTTCCCGGAGGCGAACTACATTGGTGACATCAATTGATAGTCCTAGTTGGCCCTCAGACAGCAGTTCTTGAATGAGTTCTGCATCTTCTGCACAGTCTTCTACTAAAAGAATTTTTAAACCAGGCGTTAAAGTTGACTCAAACACAGATGTCATACCATTTTATATTTTAGATTTGAGATTGGAGATTTGGAATGACTGATGACTATCGCGGTTTGGTTCTTGCGTACAGTGGCATTTTTTTTACTGGTATCCTTTTGCTATTTTTTAGTAATTATAAAATCTCAGCAGCGGATGCAGCTACCTAACTCATGATTGGGGAACTTGAACCGCAGCCTTTAGAGTGCGCTGTGTGCTTGCAGACCGCGCAGATTTATTTGTAGAATTGAGTTGTTCGCTGCAAGTTTTCCGCCTCGCCCCAAACCTAGTGGCCCAAAACTATCATAAAAAAACTTCGGTAAGTGGGAAACGAGCGCGGCTTGAGCCCGCTCGTGGAAAACGGCGCGGCGATTTCAATCGCCTTGAATCCCCTTGCGGGGTTGGAGAGGGAATTTAATCAACCTCTCCAGTGAGGTATGGTTGCCTCAATCTCCCTTTCGGGGTAAAGTTCGCTTCGCCAATGTTATAAAGGCTTGTCACGCTTACAGCACTGTTTCAGGGACTTTAAAACTGTTTAACTGTAAACAACAGAGCGGAAAACTAGCGTCGCATTCTCCGGTGTTATGACCTAAATAACGTAGTCAGTTAAGACTTAGGCTGGTCAGTACAGCTTGCGAGAGCTCTCTCTTACAAGCTCAGTGGCTTTAGCCCTGAGTTACTGACACTCTTACCAATATTGCAACTCAACTCTATTTTAATTTACAACCTTTGGCAGGGAAATAGCAAGAGGCAAGTCAAAATAGCGCCGAGTAATCAAGATTTGCATTGCTGATAGCCTTTGAAACTTTAGATTTTAAATAGCCGTTTAAAGCTTGCCTAAAGTTGCATTATTTTTTCAAAATGGTATAACTACTAAGCTACGAGAATTACCGTTGATTTACAAGATATGCTCGCTCGATTGTGTCCGGTTAATTGCCCGCAATTAGCGCCTGTTTGTATTGAGCAATGCAAGTCCTCTCTTGAGCGAGTAACCAAGACTGGCATTCCTTGCTACCCACCTAATTACCAACTTAATTACAGTTGTCTAACGGACACAATTTAACTCGGTTGAGTCGCTCAATCTTTCTGAGGTTTGGGCAGCACAACTGTAAACACGCTGCCTTGACCGACATTGCTGCTAATAGCAATCTCACCGTTAAAAGGTTTTAAAAGTTCGATACAAGTATAAAGTCCTAGACCAGTTCCTGTCGGTTCCCCTTCGGTTTTTTCCTCGCCTTTAGGTGGCTTGGAGGTGTAAAAAGGGTCAAAAAGTTTTGGCAAATCTTCAGAGGATATGCCGCATCCCGTATCTGCAATATCCATGTATATGTTCGACTCGTCTTGCCGAGTCACGATAGTTATTTCTCTGCTTTTCTTTTCCCACATAGCATCCATTGCATTATTGATTAAATTATAAAATACTTGAGAAAGATAAGAATAAATTAATGGAATACTGGCAATTTCTTCGTCATAAAAGTATTTTTTTCTAATCTTATTTTTAAAATACAGGTTGCCTTCCAATAGCTGAATTTCTCGCTGCACTAAATCGTTGATATTCACCGGGTGCAAATCTTGCTTTTGCTCGTTTCGGCTTTTCATCATCAGAGTATCCATGATCTGATTGATTTTTGTGACAGCTTGAAATATATACTTAGTATAATTAAACAGAGAGTCTTCTTGAATTTGTGTGGCTTTTGTTTCAATCAAATCGACGCTAGTCTGGATCACTTGCAGGGGACTTTTGAGGTTGTGAACCATTCCCTGGGTCAAACGTCCGATGATGGCTGTTTTTTCCTGGTTTATTAATTGCTTGGTTTTTTGTTCAACAAGTCTTTCCAGGTTTTGGTTGAGGTGGGCAAGTTCGAGGTTTTTTTCTTCGAGTTTTTTCTGCAAGCTGCGGATTGTCAAGTGGGTTTGAATCCGGCTCAAAACTTCTTCGTGCTGGAAAGGCTTAGTGATGTAGTCAACGGCTCCTGTCTGAAAGCCTTTTACTTTATCAGGCGTATCGGAAAGGGCGCTCATGAATATGATGGGAATATCTTGCGTTGACGGGTCTGCTTTCAAACGCCGGCAAGTTTCAAAACCGTCAATTCCTGGCATCATGATATCCAACAGAATCAAATCTGGATGGATGTAGTCAATTTGCTCGATCGCACTTTCGCCGTCTAGAGCCACTAATACTTTAAACCCGTAATTCCTTAACAACTCGAAAAGTACGTCCAGATTTGTTTGGTTATCATCGACAATTAGTATGATGCTTCTTTCGGAATTCTTATCGTTCATATTCAAGGGAAAAATTCAAATTTTTGATTTTTGAGTTATGGGTTATGAGGTTAAATCGGATTCAATGAATTTTTGGCGGCTCTAGAAACCCGGTTGCTTCCTAGATGCTTCTCTTTGCAATAACCCTTTGAGGAGCCGGCTGCGAGTCCGGGCCGCCCAAGCAAATTAAGTCGCTTCGCGGGAGGGCAGAGCCCCTGATTGAGAATGGTACTCAGGGCGCAAGATTTAACTGATTTTGAGTTGTCTGTTAGCTACTGTCAATTTTAGGACAAATGTTGCTTCAAAAAATCTCGAATTTGCTTGAGCTGAAATCCTTTAGCAAGTTGGCGCAGGTGATGAACGAAAGGCACTAATGTCGCGTCAGAATGTTCGAGTTTAGCAGTTTCTTCCAGAATAGCTTCAATATCGCCCATTGCAGCCAATCTTAACAATGCCAAGACTGACTCTGAGGTAGGAGACACCATCGTTGAGTCAGCAGCAGCAATCTCAGAAGATGCTTTTGCAGTTTGATCGCTCCGCTTTTTGCTTTGTGCTCTTTCTTCGTAAACCCATTCTAGTCTCAAATGCAGCCGCAATAATTCTAAAAGGTCGTTAGTTTGAATCGGCTTAGTGAGAAAATTATCGCAACCTGCAAGTATGCTCTCTTGCTTGGTAGTCTCGTAAACGTTAGCGGACAAAGCAAGGATAACCGTATCTTTTAATTCCGGCAACTGTCGCAGCCGCCTGGTAGCTTCCCAACCGTTCATTACGGGCATCAGCAAATCCATTAAAATTATATCCGGTAGAAATTCCTGTGCTTTGTGCAAGCAGTCTTCGCCGTCTGTAGCTTCTGCAATTTCAAAGCCTAAATGAAAAAGCAGCCTGTGCAACATGGCGCGATTTACTTCGTGATCGTCCACTATTAGCACTTTCCGCTGGGAGCCGATAAAACCTACAAGCCGCCTTTTTTGTTGCCGGGAGGGGAGTTCCAAACAGTGGGCGACTGCTGGCAAGTCTAGATCCAACCAAAATATGCTGCCTTGGCCGGGGGTACTTTGGACGCGAATTTGGCTGCCCATCATTTTGACTAATTTTTGGCTGATGGAAAGTCCCAGTCCAGTACCTTCGACGAAATTGTTATGATCGCCCACTTGATGAAAAGGCAAAAATATTTCTTCTAATTTATTCTGCCCGATGCCAATGCCGGTATCTTCGATTTGAAAGCGAATTTTAGGGGTAGGGGCACGATCGCCGGTATTGTCTGCTGTTATCACCTCGCGCGCTTCTTTTGTTCCCAGCGGCGGGAGCGGCATTTGCTGCGCGTCTAAATTCGCGGTCAAATCGATCCATTGAGTGCCAATTTCCGCTGCCAAATTAGAAGTTTCGCAGTTGGTTTGAGGATAATTATCGGGGAAATTTTCTGCATAACCGACTTTGAATGTAACGCTGCCACTGTTCGTAAACTTAACAGCATTGCTGAGCAAATTAATCAAAACTTGACGCAACCTTTTTTCGTCTGCCAAAATGCCGTCGGGAAGCGCTGAAACCTGCTCGTAATTAAAGGCAATTCCTTTTTGAGCAGAGCGCATTTTGAACAAATCAATAATACTTTTAACAAAACTGGAAAAATGCACGTTTGTCAGCGACAGATCCATTTTACTAGCTTCGATTTTTGAGAGGTCTAAAACATCATTAATCAGCATCAGCAGGTGATTGCCGCACTGGTGAATGTTGTTAAGACTTTCCTGCTGATCTGCGGTTAAGTTTTTATCGACTTTGAGCAGTTGAATGTATCCCAAAATCCCGTTCAAAGGCGTCCGCAATTCGTGGCTCATGTTGGCGAGAAAGTCGCTTTTAGCGCGGTTGGCGGATTCGGCGGCTTCTTTAGCTAATTGCAGGGCGGCTTCTGCAAGTTTGCGATCGGCAATTTCGGTTTGTGCTTGTTCAAATAGCACCGATTGCTGAATGGCGATCGCCAACTGCACCCCCAATTGTTTTAGGCACTCTCCCTCCAATTGCTGCCAGGGACGCGGGCCCGTGCAGTGGTGGGCAATTAACAGCCCCCACAAGTTTTCGCCTTGCAAAATCGGCACTACCAGATTCGCTCTCACATCGAGCCGAGTCAACAAAGCCAAGTGGCAGTCGGCCAGGCCGGCATTATAAACATCTTCTATGGCTCTAATTCTGCCGTCTCGGTAAAGACTAACGTAGGCTTCCCCAAAACAGGGGTCATAAATTTCCATTCCTACAATTGCTAGGAAATTTTCGGCAACCGACTCGACAGCGATAAATCCGCTCCCATCCGGATTGAATTGGTAAATAATAGTGCGATCTACTTGCAAAAAATGCCGCACTTCTTCGACACTTTTGGTAAGAATTTCTTCGAGATTGAGAGAAGATCTAATGCGTTCCAGCATGGCTACGGCTAACTGTTCGCGCTTTAACTTTTGGCGCAAAATTAGTTCTGATTCTTTGCGTTTTGTGATATCGGTAATTACTGCAATTAAGCCGATATAATTCCCATTAATATCTTGAATATTGTCGGCTCGCACCAGAGCAGTAACTGCTTCGTAGCTCTTAGTTTGCAGCGCCACTTCACCACACCAAGAGCGACCTTGGCGAAGGCTTTTATAGATTTGTTTGTAATTTTTATGCCGGACGTAAAGCGCCGCCATATCGCCAATATCATTGAGTTCTTCCACCGTGTAGCCGTAGCGCTGAATGAAGGCTTGATTGTGGTAAATAGATCGCCCTTTCAAGTCGGCGATTACGATCGCGTCGCTGGTACTTTCGACGGCTTGAGTGACCCGCAGTAAAGCTAATTCTGCTGCTTTGCGATGGCTGATATCCGTCATCGAACCCACCATCCGCAGAGGGTTTCCGGCTTCGTCCCACACTGCTTGAGCGCGGGCGAGCACCCACTTATAGCTACCGTCTTTGCACTGCAAGCGGTATTCGGCGGCGTAATGGGGGGTTTGGCGATCGAGATAACCTTGGATCGCTGCTTGCACTCGTGAGCGATCGTCTGGATGGATGCGATCGATCCATGCGGTGTTGGTGTTTTCGATTTCGCCGTCTGTGTAACCGATAATTTCTTGCCAGCGGGCGGATCGAAAAGCTTCATTTGTTTGAAGATTCAGATCCCAAATTCCGTCTTGATTGCCTTTGAGAACTAACTGCCAGCGTTCTTCACTTTTACGCAATTCTTCTTCGGCTTGTTTGCGCTGAATATGATCGCCCAACTGAGTCGCTACAGCCTTGACCAACTCTACTATACGCGGTTCCATAATCGAGCGATCGCGCTTGCAGAATATTAAAACTGCCAGCACCTTTGATCTAGCGTGAATTGGCACTCCGAAACAAGCTTTCAATCCGACTGATGCCGCCATTTGCGATCGGGCAAAAAGATGATTTTTGGCTAGAGAAATATCTTCAATCCATTCTACCTTTCTGGTTGACCAAATCCGTCCAGGTACTGCCACTCCGGCGGCGAATCTAATTTTTTTACTTTCGCGCCCGAACCTATCTAAATCGCTATGGCTAGCGTACCAAGTTTCGCTGTGTTCCAAAAAAGTACCGTTAGCAGTCGGTATCCAAGCTTCCGCAAAATTCCAGCCGATCGCATTGCACAGCAACCGCAGGATATGTGGGAGGGCGCTGTGAAAATCTGCCGACTGACTAATGGCTTGAGTTGCTGCCAGCAACAGCTTTATTTCATCTTCTGCTTGCTTGCTTTCTGTAATATCAGTTCCCGTGCCGAGAATTTGTTTTAACTTACCATCTGCTGTTTTTGCAAATACAGTATCTCGGCTGACAATCCAGCGCCAAAAACCATCCTTGTGCCTAATTCTATATTCAATTTCAAAGATATCCCCTTCCGCACCGGTTTCGACTTGCTGTAAATAATCAGGTATTTTGATTGCATCTTCCGGGTGCATTAAAGTTGACATCATCCACGGCCCGATTGCCTGAATCTCTTCTACTGTATAGCCTAGTATGTGGTATATAGAAGCGTTCGCATAGATATTTTTTTGTTCTATTAAGTCATAAACATACAACATATTAGGACTTGCCCCAGCAATTTGTTGAGCGAACCGCTGGCTTTCTCGCAGTGCTGCTTCTGTTTTTTTTCTTTGGGAAATATCGCGAACAATGCAAATGATTTCCCCGTCGGGCAGCATTGTCAGCGAGACATCTATAGGGACTTCCGATCGGTCACGACGGCATCCTACTGCTTCGGTGCTGTAAGAACCTTTCTGCACTAAAGTCGGCAGGACTTCTTGCTCGAACCTTTGCAGCTCTGCACCTTGGTAGAATGTTTTCCAACTTTTACCTAAGATTTCTTCGAGAGAGTCGTAACCGTAGATTTTTACTCGGGCTGCGTTGCAATAAATCACCTCTTTGTCGGCACTGAATATGGCGATACCTTCGGAAGCTTGGGCCATGGCTGCTGCTTGCCTCTGGAGGACTGACTCAGAGCGTTTGCGTTGAGTGATATCGCGGACGATCGCGATAATTTCGTCCTCCGTGCAGAAGACAATTCTCGCTTCAAAATCGTACAGTTCACCATTAACTGGCATTTGATATTCTACGAATTGAATCTCGCCATTGTCGATCGCTTGTTGATTGCCGGACAAGATTTTCTCAGCAAAAGCAGCCGGTAATATGTCTTGTGCTTTTTTGCCGATTAGTGCTTTTTGTGGTAGGATATTGTCGAAATCTTTGGCAGGTTTGAAGTCTACAAAAGTGCCGTCTGCCCGACAGCGAAATATCATGTCTGGTATCGCATTTAAAAGAGCGCGGTTGGTGGCTTCGCTCTTACGCAATTCAGCTTCAGCTTGCTTGCTAAACGTAACGTCGCGAGCCACTGCATAAATCAAACCTTCTTCTGCAAACGGCGATGCTGTCCACGACAGCCATTTATAAGTACCATCTTGGCAAAGATAGCGGTTTTCTAAGCTAATAACAGGGTGGCTTTTTTTAAGTTTTTCTAATTCCGCTACAGTAAATTCTAGGTCTTCTGGATGGACGAATTCTATCAAAGGTTTGGCTAAGATTTCATTACTGCTATAACCTAATAAATTCGACCAAGCGGGGTTTATGCGTTTGAAATAGCCATCAAAACCTGCAATGCAAAGTAAATCCAGGGAGAGATTAAAAAATCGATCGCGGTCTTGCTGGGTTTGTTTTAATTCGGTAACATCCATTACCAAACCGTCCCAAACTATATCGCCGTTGGCTTGCTTTTCAGGCTTCGACGCGCCTTGCAGCCATTTCACTCGATCTCCCATAACTTGCCGCCACTGGTGTTGCCAAGCTTGCTGAGTTGCCGCTGAAGTTGCGATCGATCGCTGCAAGTCTGGGATGTCATCTGGATGGACTGTTGCAAAAGCCAAAGTGGCATTTTCTTCTATTTCTTCTGGTTTTAAATTGTATATCTGCCAACTGCCGGAAGAAACGTAAGTAAAAGATGTTTTACCATCTACATAAAGCCGATATTGATAAATCATTCCCGGCACGTTGTCGGTCATTATTTGAAATCGAGCTTCGCTTTCCTGCAACGCAATTTGCTGGCGTTTGTATTCGGTCACATCTCGCATTGTTCCGACCAACATTTTACGACCATCGGCGTTGTTAAAAACTGTTTTTTTGGTAGATATAATGCGTTCTTTGCCGCCGCTATCGGTAAAATTTTCTTCTGTTTCCTGAGAAAGACTTCTTTGCAATACTTGCTCGTCTTGTTGCCAAAAAAAAGCCGCTTGTGCTGGGGGTAAAAAATCGTATCCTGATTGGCCAATCAGTTCCGATCGCCTTTTTCCTATCAAATTGCAAAAAGCATCGTTTAATACGATCCATTTGTGCTGCTCATCTTTAACAAAAATCGGGTCAGGAGTAGAATTAATCGTGTGATTTAAAAACTCTTCTGATGCTTTTAATTGAGCTTCGTAACGGTAGCGATCGCTCACATCCAACACTACTTTAATCAGGTGGTCGATCGAGCCGTCGAGGGCGCGAATACAGCGCATGGAAACTCTAGTATAAACTGTTTTTCCGTCTTTTTTTCGCCACCTTTGGTCTAAAACATAGCCTTCACTCTCCCCTGCAAAAATTTTATTTAATTGCTCTAAGGTAGGCGGCACATCTTCAGGAAAAACCCACCTATCCCAATTCTCGTGCAAAAAATCTTGGCGATCGTATCCCAGCAAATTGCACAAAGCATCGTTCACTTCCAACCACTCGCATTTTTCTGGGGCTGAGGGGGAAATAGGAGGAGCCAGAATGGCAATTCCGACGAGAGAATTCTCGACTACCGATCGATATTTTTCTTCGCTTTTTCGCAAAGCTTCTTGGTTGTGCTGTCGCTCAACTGCGTAGCGAAGCGATCTAATTAACACTTCGCTGTCGATTTTTCGCTTGACTAAATAATCTTGAGCTCCCGCTTGGATTGACTGCACGGCAAGCTCTTCATCGTTGCGGGCAGTCAGTACGACAATCGGAGTATTTAGGCTATATTCTTGTATTTTGACAATTGTATTTAAGTCTTGGCTGTCGGGCAGCGAAAGATCTAGTAAAATCACATCAAAATGTTCGCTGACCAAAAGTTTCTGCGCTTTGCTGAGACGGTCTGTACAAGCTACTGATAGCTTTTGGGGTTCGGCTCTACTGACATTTGTTTCTAATAATAATTCTTCGATCAGATCGGCTTCTGCTTGATTGTCTTCGACCAGAAGAACTTTAAAGCCGTTTCGCTTTGCGGGGGGGCTCAAAACTGATATCATATACCTTGTTCTTTGTCATAAAGCAGTCGAGCTAACTATTATAGCATATAAATAATTCCCTCGCTCCAAATCCCGCCGCTCCAAGTTAAAAACTCTGCGGTTCAATAATTACAATCCACTCTATGCGACTGTTTTTTGGCTCTAAGTAGATCCACGCAATCAGAGTCCAAAATTTTACGGTTTTTAGGATCTCGGTTTCAGCAAAAAACTAAGCTGCTGGGTGTTGTGTTTTTTTGGGCTAGCACCCCGGTCAGTCGATTTTAGATTTTAGATTTTAGATTTAGTCCACAGATGAATCGGGGAAGTTGAACTAGAATCTAAAATTTTGGGTGACTCACGGCTCCTGTGGGAAAGTAAGTATCCGTTTTTGGGCGGAGTCAGCCGATCGCGCGATCGAACTCCATCCTTTGTTGTCTTTCAATTCCGCTAGCAACACCATCCGAGCGATATCCCCGCACCAATGAGCGCTCAACGCCAAAAAAGCGGTGGGAACTATCTTCGCTATTCATATTTTTACCAGTTCTTTTATGATACCTTACATAAACTCATTACTGCGGTTTCTTTACTTTTTGCAATCAAATAAAAAATCTCCACAGGCCTTGCTATTTAACAAAAAAGTGATAATCTTGAAATAGAGGCAATCGAATACTCGGTTGATACAGCCTAGGAAAAAATCAGAGAATTTTGGCAACAAAATTACAATTAAAAATAAACAGTCTTTTTTTTCTGTTCTGGGACAGAACTGAGATGAAGTTGAGAGGTAAAAAGCAATGCTCGACAATTTAGCAATTGAACAAAAACCCGGTTTAATTCCCAAAGAAAAAGCCTTAGTATTGTTGTTTGATGAAGTCGGCATCGCCGACATCCCATTAGTAGGCGGTAAAAATGCTTCTTTGGGCGAAATGATTCAACAGTTAACCGCCCAAGGAGTCAGAGTTCCCAACGGATTTGCAACTACAGCACACGCTTATCGGTACTTCATCCAGTCAGCGGGTTTAGAAGCTAAATTGCGCGAAATTTTTGCCGATTTAGACGTAGAAGATCTGCAGAACCTGCGACAAAAGGGCAAGCAAGCGCGGGCACTGATTCTCGACACACCATTTCCGCGAGAACTCCAAGCGGCGATCGCGGATGCTTACGAAAAATTGTGCGATCGCTACGGCGACAGTACAGACGTAGCAGTACGTTCCTCCGCCACCGCCGAAGACTTACCAGACGCCAGTTTCGCGGGACAGCAAGAAACCTACCTCAACGTCCAAGCTTGCGCTGGCGTCCTCGAATGCTGTCACAAATGCTTTGCTTCCATATTCACCGATCGCGCGATTTCCTACCGCCAACAGCGGGGTTTCGACCACTTTGAAGTCGCCCTATCAGTCGGTGTCCAAAAAATGGTGCGATCTGACTTAGCATCCTCCGGCGTCATGTTCAGCATCGACACCGAAACCGGATTCAAAAACGCCGTATTAGTCACCGCCGCCTACGGATTAGGCGAAAACGTCGTCCAAGGTACCGTCAACCCCGACGAATACTTCGTCTTTAAACCAACATTAAAACAAGGTTTTCTGCCGATTTTAGACAAAAGACTCGGCAGCAAAACACTCAAAATGGTGTACGATATCGGCGGTTCTAAATACACCAAAAATGTCTCCGTCATAGCAGCCGAAAAAAATAAATTTGCCATACAAGATGATGAAATTCTGCAACTAGCAAAATGGGCCGTATTGATCGAAGAACACTACTCTAAAGTGCGCGGAACTTATACCCCGATGGACATTGAGTGGGCAAAAGACGGCAATACGGGCGAATTGTTTATTGTCCAAGCGCGACCCGAAACAGTACAATCTCAAAAATCGGCTAAAATTTTGCGAAACTACAAATTGCAAGGCACCAGTGCAGTTTTAGCAAAAGGACGCGCCGTTGGCGAATCAATCGGACAAGGCAAAGCCCGCGTGATTTTAGATGTTCACAGAATTGCTGAATTTCAAGCAGGAGAAGTTTTAGTTACCAACAAAACAGACCCGGATTGGGAACCGATTATGAAAAAAGCAAGTGCGATCGTCACCAATTCCGGCGGCCGCACTTGTCACGCCGCGATCATCGCCCGAGAAATGGGAATTCCCGCCATTGTCGGCACCGGCGATGCCACCCAAATCTTGAAAAACCATCAAGAAATCACTGTTTCTTGTTCGGAAGGAGACGAAGGCAAAGTTTATGCTGGTTTGCTTCCTTTTGAAATTCAAGAAACTGCGATCGAGAATTTACCCCGCACCCGCACTCAAATTTTAATGAATGTCGGGAACCCAGAAGAAGCCTTTGGTTTATCAGCAATTCCTTGCGACGGCGTAGGCTTAGCGCGGCTAGAATTCATCATAGCCAATCACATTAAAGCACACCCGCTGGCACTGATTCACTTTGACGAATTGGTGGATGAATCAGTCAAGGAAGAAATTGCAGAACTCACAGCACTTTACCCACACAAACCCGATTTCTTCACCGACAAACTAGCCCACGGAATTGCCACAATTGCCGCCGCATTTTATCCAAATCCAGTTATCGTGCGGATGAGCGATTTCAAGAGCAACGAATATGCTAATCTTTTAGGAGGGCGGCAGTTTGAACCCAAGGAAGAAAACCCGATGCTGGGGTGGCGCGGCGCCTCTCGCTATTACGACCCAAATTACCGCGAAGCTTACGCTTTGGAATGCAAAGCATTGAAGCGAGTTCGCGACGAAATGGGCTTGACAAATGTGATTCCGATGATTCCATTTTGTCGCACCCCGGATGAAGGGCGAAAAGTGTTAGCCGAGATGGCAAAACACGGTTTAGTTAAAGGCGAGAACGGCTTGCAAGTGTATGTGATGTGCGAACTGCCGAGCAATGTCATATTTGCTGACGAATTTGCCCAAGTTTTTGACGGATTCTCGATCGGCTCTAACGATTTAACTCAGCTAACATTAGGATTAGACCGGGATTCTGCTTTAGTCGCGCACATCTTTGACGAACGGAATGAAGCTGTCAAGCGAATGGTAGAAATTGCCATTAAAGCCGCTAAGAAGTACAATCGCAAAATTGGGATTTGCGGTCAAGCGCCCAGCGATTATCCTGAGTTTGCTCGTTTCTTGGTTGAGTTGGGAATTGATTCGATTAGTTTGAATCCCGATTCGGTTTTGAAGACTTTGTTAGATGTTGCTAAGGTGGAAGGTGCGGGTTCGTTGATGGATTTAGCAGGGGATGTTGCTAAGGTTTAACCGTTTTGGTTTTTGAGAGCAACGGGGTTTCTCAAACAATAGCTGCCCCATGTTCTGACTTGGTTGTTTTTGAACTCGACCCGGTTTCTCATATCTAGTCCTGTAAAATAACCGATTTTGCGTTTGTAGTGATGAATCCAAGTCCTCTGATTTTTATCAGGACTTGGATTCATCACTACAAACCTATTTGATTGCGGGTAATTGACTGAACATAATATCGCACCCTACCTGGGCTTCTGGCTTTGTTGGGCCCGGGCGATGCCCTTTACGAAGAAAGCGGCTCCAACAGCTCGCGCCCTCCTCACCCGCCAGCAAACGGTTAACGGTTTAATAGTTTGAGACTTGGCTCGGAACTTTTATGATTTAAAACCGTCTTTTCGGGAATGATTTTCTGTTGCCGATCGCCTAAATTAAAACAAATATTCTCCACATAAGCTCTGAAAAAGTGCTAACTGTTCTCCTGATTATTTTCATAGGTTTAGCTCCCTCACTGCTTTCTTTGTGGGTGATGCGCTCTGCCCAGGGACAAGCCAGCGACAGAATTGCAGCGGCCAGACTTGCGGTAGCCAATAGATCCCTGCGAACTCAACTACCAACTGCCGATCGCACCTACATACAAGGTCTCGGTTATCCGATCGGCGATATCACTTGCGAGTATAATGCCCGCTCTAATTACCTTCGCTGCGCTGTCAATCCTTCAGGGCCCTGTCAAGATTGTCGGTACTACCAAGCCAGAACACTTGACGTTCGCGGTGAAAAGATATAGCTTATATTGATGCTTGTATCTATGCCTATTTGGGGATTTAATAATCAATGAGTTAATATATACTTACGTGTAATGATTCTTGTTGGAGCTTGTTTTGGACGACCCACGCCAAAACTCAGCAATTAAAACCTAATCGAGCATTATTGCTTGGTTACAGTTGCCATAACTGGCGGATTGCGACCGGTGTTTTTCTAGTTGAGGATTTACGATCGGAAACCAAGTTTAGATGATAAATTTTGGTTGGGCGGCGAAAAACCTAGGAATAAATTGGGTTTCTAGTCTTCTGGGCGTAACTCCTGCAGTTAAGAAAATTAGCCAACAAAAATCGTAAGTAGCTGAGGGGCAGCTCTCCAAATCAGTTTCTCCAAAACATCATGAAAAATTCTGCACGAAACATTGTCCCGAGCATTTATCCTAAACAGAAACCAGCTCGAAGACTCTAAGTTGGCAACTTGAGAAGTTGCTTGTGGGCGGCACTAATCTGTTTTTGCGATCGTAGCGAAACAGTCTCAAACCTAGATTGCTATCTCCAGACTCCAAGTCATGAATTTTTAAGACGCTTCGTCGATACAGGGTATGCCAATTTCAATTGAATCTCATATGTTGCACCATTTTCAAGAATAGGCTTTCCGGGCTGTTTCACACCAAGTGAATTTTCTTATGGGCTGGGCAGGAGAACCCCCCATATAAGGCTTATTGAGAATGGTACAAGATCTCAGTTGAATAACACTTCGGGCACGGCCGCCATAATTATGTCACGGCTATAACTCCCTAATTAATGTCTCGTTGCTATTGTGAACAGGGCTTGCACACCAAAACCAAAGAAACCGAGTTGTTTATCGGGAGCGAGGGCTGCAAAGAAGTCTTTTCGTCCCTCAAACCAGGTTTATACGTCTAGAAATAGTGAATTTTCTCTGCAAATTAAAGTGCATTAGACGATGTACAGAAAACCTCATCAAGTAAATTTTTGAGAACTTGTGTTATTATCTACTGCGCCATGTAAGAGATAAGCGTGTAACAGATAGACTCGCTAACAGAAAAGAAAAAAGCCCAAGGCAAAATATCACTCGATAGAGAGATTATTGGGATTCAAACCCCAAATCCTCAGCGCTTCTGCCGGCGATATTGGCAATGCTATCAAATATCAATATAGCACTGCTTTGTGCTGAGTAAAATTCGCTTTTTGCTCTAGATCCAAGTCAAGCAGCAGAGCCTCTTACTCTGCAATTAAACCTTGTCCATAGGTGATAATTATCATCTTGAAGTGCGTACATCATCTACAATCCGTGAGCCAACTCGACCATGCAAAGCATCTGCAACAAACCAATTTTTCTCACCCCACAAATATGTGACTTTACTGCAAGGATTGCAGGCGGAAACTCCCGAACAACAGCAACTTATCATCACAAGAAACCCATAAAACAAGTAAAAACAGAGAAGTGTTTCCTGTCCCAGAAACTTCGTGGCGACATCAGAATTGGACATCCCCACAGAGAATTTTTGCGAGCAACCGAGTCTGTGGCGGCCCGGACTCTAAAAAATGTACTGTTCCTCGATGCCAGAGTAGAGAACGGCGACAGCTTGACAAGAGGAGCAACAGCCGATACAGAGGTATTTGTACTGGACTCGACGCGGGATGGAGTCGAGCAAATTACTAGAATTTTGGCTAATTACAGCGATTTAGACAGCCTTCAGATAGTTTCTCACGGTCGAGAAGCGGGGGTGCAGCTAGGGTCGATCGAACTCTGCAACGACAACTTAGAAACCTACAGCCATTTGTTCCAGCAGTGGGGAAAAGCCCTGAGCGAGAGAGGAGATATCTTGTTATTCGGGTGCAGCGTCGCAGCGGGGGAAAGCGGCGCAGCCTTCGTGCGAAGGCTGAGCTTGATGGTCGGTGCAGATATTGCAGCTTCCGACAACTTGACGGGGAGTGCGGCACTCGGCGGCGACTGGCAATTAAAATTTGCGACCGGGGAAATAAAAGCGAGAATCGCCATTGAAAAAGAAGTGCTCGAAGCCTACCCTTACGCCCTCGGCACATTAGTTAACGAAACTTTCAAAAACTCCACAGTTAGGGGGCCTTGGATTTACGGGGGAAACAACGGGGCACTGTTCAATCCCACCAGCGGAGTTCCAGCAGCCAATCAACGTATCCCCGGCATTACCGGAGGCACAGTATCCGGCGTACTTCCGGCTTTGGGCGGTTCGACTCCCGGGGATGGCGCTCTGCAATTAACTCCAGCAGCAGTTGATAGGGAAGCCTTTGTCATCTACAACAACCCCATTCCTTCAACCGACGGTCTCAGAGTCCAGTTTGATTTTTATTCTTACGGTTCAAGCCAGCAATATAATGCTCAGGGCCCATTTATTAGCCCTCAGCCAGGGGACGGGCTGGGTTTCTTCTTGATTGACGGCACTGTTAGCCCAACCAGGACTGGGGGTTATGGCGGTTCTCTGGCTTACGCTCCACGAACGAATATACCCGGTATTGAGGGAGGTTATTTAGGCATTGGGCTTGACGAGTTTGGCAATTTTTCAACATCCACAGAAGGGCGCTCCGGCCCCGAGCCACCTCCGATTCCCGGCTCCTCTATTGGTTCTTTCAGACCTGATTCAGTAACGCTTAGAGGAAATCAAGCAGAAGGTTATAAGTTTTTAACAAATGCGATCGTTCCCTTCGGCATCGATAACATTCCTACGAGCATTGACTTTAGCGGCCCTGAACCAGGCAGTAGTTTTAACTTCAGCAATACGTTCACGAGCGATCGCAATTTAGCCAAAAGATCCGTTCAAATTACGCTGAATCCATCTAACGATCCGGTGAATCCCTCTCGCCTCACTGTTGCCTTCGATGAAAATTTCGACGACATCTACGAAAATACATTGATCGACATCCCCAACTTGGCCACCGAAAACGGCCCAGTACCGCCAATTTTCAAATTTGGTTTTGGCAGTTCCACAGGAGGCGCCAACAACATTCACGAACTTCAAAACGTGGTAGTGGAAACGATCAATCCTCCGAGTATCGCCGCAGAGGTTGCCACCATCAAGACCGGCCCGCAGTTCGTCAAGTCCCAAGGCAGCATTACCTACACGATTACTACAGTAAACAAGGGGCCAGCGCCTGCTACAAACGTCCTGATTCAAGACGAAATACCTTTAGAACTGCTGCGTCCGGGCGGATTGCCCCCAATTCTCAGTGCCTCCAACAACGGCACTTACGTGAACCAAACCAAGGCGGTCACCTGGCCGTTAATTCCGGTTCTCAATGCCGGCGAGACTCTGACTTACACCCTGACAATTGAGTTGCCGCCCGGTTTAACCAGCGGTAGCAGTTTTGCCAACGTTGCATTCAGCACTAGCTCAACTTTCGACCCCGACCTCAGCAACAACAGCGGTGTACTCGCGCCAGGGCAAATCGAGGGGCCTGGTGTAGTCTTTACCACAGTTGTCGATACAGTCGCGGATTTAGTTACTAGCAAAAGTGGCCCTGTGACCACCTCGGCCGGGTCAAGCGTCGCCTACACGCTGACTACGACTAACAGGGGGCCCGACCCCGCTGCCAACGTGACCATCACTGACAGCATTATTCCGGGTTTGACAGGAGTCACAGTCTCGGACGGCGGCACTTACGACCCAGTTTCGGGCATTGTCACCTTCCCAGCACTGACGGCGCTGGCAAATTCGGCTACTGCGACCCGCACCATCAGTTTCATCGCCCCAGCGACCCGTACCGACATCAGCAACACGGCCCGGAGTAGGGCGGCGACTTTCGATCCGATCCTCACTAACAACAACGGCTCGACAACCAACAAAGACGGCACTCCCACTAACTCTACGGTTACGACCAGTATTGCGCCCAACGCCGACCTCGCAACCACCAAAACCGGCTCTACGAGTGCTACCCCCGGTAGCTCGGTCAGCTACACGATCGCCACAGTCAACTTAGGGCCGAGTCCTGCAGAAGCTGTAACCATCACTGACAGCATAGTTCCCGGATTAACCGGAGTCACGGCATCTAACGGCGGCGTTTACGACCCAGTAACCGGCATTGTCACCTTCGGCCCCGTGGCAATAGCCAACGCGGAGACAGTCACCCGGACGATCGGCTTCACAGTACCGCCCACCCTAACTTCCATCAGCAACACGGCAAGAAGTACCTCCATCACTCCCGACTCCACTCCGGCCAACAACAACGGTACGAACCCCAACGCCACCGTCACTACCTCGATCGATGCTGTGGCCGATGTTGTCACCCAAAAAACGGCTCCGGCCAGCATCAAGGTGGGCGACACGCTCCTTTATACAATTACTACTACCAACAACGGGCCGAGTCCCGCGACCAACGTAGTCATCACCGACAGCCTAATTCCCGGCTTAACGGGAGTCACCGCATCCGACGGCGGAACCTACAATCCTGCCACAGGGACGATCGAGTTCCCAGCGATCGCGACTTTAGCCAGCGGCAGCAGTGTCACCCGCCGCCTAATTTTTGTACCCCCGCCTACTCTGACGAGCATCACCAACATTGTATTGAGCCGATCGGACACTTTTGACCCGGACTTGACGAACAACAACGGCTCGACAGTCGCAGTACCCGGTGAGGCGGGGGGTCGAGTCACCACCTCGATCGATCCTGTGGCCGATCTGGTTACGTCCAAAAGCGGTCTCACATCTGCTCCTGCTGGTAGTTCCGTAACTTATACTATAACTACCGCCAACAATGGGCCGAATGCTGCTGAAAACGTAGTGATTACAGACAGCATCATTCCCGGTTTAACGGGAGTCAGCGCATCCGATAACGGCACTTACGACCCCGTGACAGGGGTTGTCACCTTCCCAACAATTCTCAGTTTGACTAGCGGCAGCAACATCAACCGCGAGGTAACTGTAGTCGTTCCAGCGACGGGTACCATCAGCAATACTTCCCAGAGTCGATCGACCACTTTTGACCCCAAACCCAGCAATAACAACGGTTCCGAGTCCAGAGCCACTGTCACCACCGCCATAAGCGCGCAGGCAACACCCAACAAACTTCCATCAGCCAACAGTAGCAACGCTGCGCTAGCGCCCAACAGCGTTGTCCAAATTAGCGGGCTCGGAGGCACAGACTCAGACGGCACAGTGGTTACATTCACCATCAGCACCCTGCCGCCGGCAAATCAAGGCCTCTTGTTCTTGGGCGACCCCGCAACCGGGGGAGTCGCGGTCACGGCTGGTCAAACCCTGACAGCCGAGCAAATTACCCAGTTGTTCTTCCAGGCGTCCGGCAATTTCGCAGGGGCAAACTTCACCTACAGCGCTACAGACAACCTCGGCGCCACCAGTGCGGCAGTCGCCACTGTCTCTCTCATTCCCCTTAAGGAACCGATACCGACGCCAACACCCGCGCCGATACCGACGCCGACATCCGCGCCGATACCGACACC
The DNA here is from genome assembly GCF_036705385.1 of Microcoleus sp. B3-A4. Lineage (NCBI taxonomy): Bacteria > Bacillati > Cyanobacteriota > Cyanophyceae > Oscillatoriales > Microcoleaceae > Microcoleus > Microcoleus sp. B3-A4. The sequence continues at coordinate 45,373 of NZ_JAUBUI010000008.1, forward strand.
CGCGCCGATACCCACACCCGTGCCGATAGCAACACCCGGGCCGATACCAACACCCGGGCCAATACCAACGCCCGCGCCAATACCGACGCCGACACCCGCGCCGATACCAGACCCGGCACCAATACTGACGCCGACACCCGCGCCGATACCAACGCCCGCGCCAATACCAACGCCGACACCCGCGCCGATACCAACGCCCGCGCCAATACCGACGCCGACACCCGCGCCGATACTAGGCGCGGAACCAATACCGACGCCGACACCCGCGCCGATACCAGACCCGGCACCAATACCGACGGCGACACCGGCGCCGATACCGACGGCGACACCCGTGCCGATACCAGGCCCGGAACCAATACCGACGGTGACACCCGCGCCGATACCGACGGCGACACCCGCGCCGATACCGACGGCGACACCCGCGCCAACACCAGCCCCGGAACCAACACCAGCGCCGCAACCAACCCCTATATTCGACCCAGTACCCGAACCCGATACCGGTTGCGGTTGCGACCCCTTGCCCCAACCCCCTCTGATCACATTTATCCCACCCCAGCCAGAGCAAATACTCAACTTCGACTCCAACGCCGCACAACTCATCGACATCCAAAACACGATACTAGCCACTCTCAGAAACGATTCCTTAACAGGAAACGAAACTAACCAACTGTTTCTCTCCTTTGGTGGCGACGACACAGTGTTAGGTGAAGGCGGCAGCGATATCGTCTACGCCGACCAACAGCAAGACTTCATCGCAGCAGGTAAAGGCGACGACATCGTTTACAGCGGCAAACAAGACGATGCCGTATTTGGCGGCAAACAAAACGATCGCATTTTTGGCGATCGCAACTCCGACACATTGTACGGCGATCGCGGTGCCGACACCATAGTCGGCGACAACGGCAACAACATCGACTTGACAGACAACGACGGCGACCTGATTTTCGGCGGGTCTTCCAGCGACGCCATTGCAGGCACTCAAGGCAGCGACACCGTTTACTCGGGCAAAGCTGGCGACATCGCCTACGGCGGCATCGACAACGACTGGATTTGGGGTGACAAAGGCCCGGACACCCTTTCCGGCGACAGCGGAGACGACTCTGTGTTCGGCGGCGTCCTCAACTCCCTAGACAGCGACCCCGACGGCTTCGACTTGCTGACAGGAGGTGATGGCAACGACTTAATGAACGGCCAAGAACAAGACGACACCTTGCTGGGCGGCAACGGACGGGATTTGGTGTTTTCCGGCAAAGGGGGCGATCGCATTTTCGGCGAAACAGACTCGGATACTCTCTACGGCAATCAAGGTGCCGACACCATACTCGGCGACTACGGCACTCAGCAAGGCAGCACAATTGCCACGGATGAAGCCGACTTAATTTTCGGCAACGACACCGGCGATATCATCGGTGGCGGCAGCGGTAACGACAGCATTTTTGCCGGCAAAGGTAATGACTTAGTTTACGGCGGCAAAGATAACGACGGGATTTGGGGCGAACTCGGTTCCGATACGATTGTCGGCGATGAGGGAGACGACTCGCTTTACGGTGGCTTGCAAAACCAGTTAGTGTCGGATGTGGACGGCCGCGACTTGCTGTTTGGAGGAGATGGCAACGATCAACTCAACGGCGGTGAGAGTTCCGATTCTTTGAGTGGGGGCGTTGCTAACGATACGCTTCGCGGAGGCAAGGATGACGATGTAGTACAGGGAGATGCTGGCGATGACTCGCTTTACGGCGATTCGGGCAGCGATATTTTGTGCGGCGATGAGGGTAACGATACCATTAGTGGCGATCGCGGGGAAAATGAGCGAGGCGCTGTGGGTGAAGACGGGCAGCAAGACTGCATCAACGGTGGCAGTGGCGATGACCTGTTATACGGCAATGAAGGTCAAGATACTCTCAATGGTGATGATGGTAATGACACGATTTACGGAGGGAAAGATCGCGATATTCTCAATGGGGGTGCAGGGGATGACTGGCTGTTTGGTGATGGGGGAGATGATACTTTGATTGGGGGTATTGAGAGCGATCGCTTTGTGTTAAGCGCTAATAGCGGTCTGGATACTGTGCTCAATTTTTCTGTTGGAACTGATAAGTTTGTCCTGGCTGGTGGCTTGAGTTTTGAGGCTTTGCAAATTAACTTTACGGCGAATGCCACACTGCTGCAAGTTGCGGAGACTGGTCAGGTTTTGGCTCAGGTTTTTGGGGCTAATAATTCTCTGACTGCTGGGGATTTTCTCACTCTTTCTCGTTAAGAACAAAGCGCCGTAAACAGCGTGTAAGGTTTCATTCACAGCACCTTACCGCTGTTTATTCAAAAATTCTAATCCTAAAAAAATAGCTGCTATGCTTCCTGCTACACAAATTTCTCGGTTTTTTATTTTTACCCAAACTTCAGCAATGGGGACTAAAACTACTTCAATATCTTCTGTAATATCTAATTGTATTTTGGTGGCAAGCTTGACATTTTTAGCAAAGTATAGGTAGATAGAATTGGTGTCTTTTACAGGGTTATCATATAAGGTTGCTAGTTCCAAAATTTCTTCAGCAACATATCCCGTTTCTTCGGCAAGTTCTCTGGCTGCTGCCGATTTCCCGCTCTCTTCAGCAGGGTTGAAAGATCCAGCAGGCAGTTCCAGCAAAATTTCGCCTACTCCGTGCCTGTATTGGCGCACTAATACAAGTTCTTGCTGCTCTGTCGTGGCAAATACTAGGGCGATATTGGGTCGGACATTAACAAAAAAGTCGTCTATAATTTGTCCGCTTGGCAATTCTATTTCATCTTGTCTAACCTGACACCACTGGTTGTTAAGAACGAAGCGCGATCGCAATAATTTCCATTTAGTTAAATTTTTCATATCCCCATAATGCTAAACTTTCAGCGTCATCCGAAGGCACAATTTTCTCATCCATAATCTATTTCAGATCAAAAATTTCACCCAGCCGCCATGCCATACAAAAAATTACTCACCCGATTTGGGGAAGACTTACAAAAATTGACTGTTAATTCTATACCAGCGGGATTGTTGGCGATCGAGTCACTGAGTCTGAGTCTAGCAGTCGTCGCCGCAGTTGCGACGGTGCCGGCAACACTGGAACCAGCAAATGCTTCTACAGTCACAAGTTGGAAATTCGATCCGGCGACAAATCAGCTAGAAATTACTCTTCCAGAGGGAACAACCCCCACATATTCTCTACTCAACCCGTCTCAGATTGCTGTGGATTTACCCAATACGGACATCGGAGTAGATGCAACTCAGCTATACCCAGAAGGCACAGTGCGTTCTGTGGGGGTTAGTCAAGTTCAACCGGGAAGGGCGAGAATTCTGGTCAATTTGGCTCCCGGAGTGGGTTTTAGCGGGGGGAAAGTTCAATTCCAAAGAATTGGGGTAGAAAATCGCTGGGTGTTACGCCCTTCGATCGAACCGACTGCGAGTATGGAAACTTCCGAAACTCAACCCCAGCCTGCAATACAAGTACCGCAAAACCAGCCGGTGACAGATTCCAACTCAACTGTCGATCGACCTGAATCTCCTACTTCCCGGAATCCCGCTACCAATTTTTCGCCGCAGTCAACTCCAAATGACCAAATCCGGCCGCTAAGACTGCCTTTAGTCAATGTTCGCCTTGAGGAACGCCGTGGAGTACAAGCTGCTGCTCTACCCCGCCTAGAGCCTCAAATAACGGCTGCTGCTGCAACCCAGCAGCGGACGCTTACCTTTGGTGAACCACTTCCTCGCGGACGATCGAATGCTCCTTTGCAGGCTGCGGCTGGGGCGAATGTCTTGTTGCCGGCGGGCACGGAGCTAAGTTTGCTATACCCCGGCGATCGGGCTTTGCGGCTGCAAGCGAAGCCCAGCCGACAGGAAGTGCTGCTGCTGCAAGGGGGAATTCTCGACAGTCGCGGTAATACGATCGTACCTGCTAATACGCCAGTCATCGGTAGGTTTGAAACAACCAACCTCGGCAGTCGATTTGTGGTCGAAGCTATTAGTTTCAACGGTCGCAATATTCCTCTCTTGGCTCGGTCGGAACCCGTGGGAGGCCGACGAGCTCAGCCTTCCGATCGCAGTTTGTTGCGAAATACTGGTATTGGTGGGTTAGCTTTGTTCTTGCTGAGCGGCTTTTCCGGTATCGGTTTGTTGGTTGGAGCAGCCGGTGGTGTTGCTACAACTTACGTGGCTGCTCCTCAACCTGCTACGATTCAACCCGGTCAAATTTTGCAAGTTCAGTTAACGGAAGATTTCCCCCAGTTCGGTTTTTGAAGCAAGAAGGAAGAACGAAGAAGTTCGAGGGAAGACTTCCTTCTTCCCTCGAACCTCTTTGTTCAAAATTTACTTAGAGCAGTTTTCCATTCTATGAAATAAAGTAAGGACTTAGGCAAAGCCTAAGTCCTACTCCCTATCTGTAATTGACTCAACTGAAAACCGCTATATCGGGGATTTAGAAATTTTGACCTTCGGTGGTTGGAGCTATCGAACCCGGTTGGTTGAGGAACAGGTTTTTAGCGCCGTCGTTTTGGTAAATACAGTTAATTTCGGGTTGAGCTTCCAGGGGGCCGGTGAAGCCAAAGGTGTTCATGCGATTTTTGCAATCGCGCACTTGGTCTTGGCTTATGAGTTTTCTTTGTTCCAGAATTGCCCAGTTATTGGTTCGCAGGACGCATCCGGGGCGCATACTCGGCTGCGAGATGTAGACGTTGAAGGGGTTGAGGGTGACGTAGAGGCGCATATCTGTCACCATCGCGCTTGCTCCAAACTGCACGCAAAGTTCTGGGTTCGGGGCGCTGCGATCGATAAATTCACGGGAGGCTACGTTCTCAGGACTAATTGTAGCTGTAGAGCTAAAGGCAATGCCAATCCCAATTCCCAGAATAAAGACGGCTGTTAAAATCCCTAGGGTGGCAGAATTGAGGAAAGAGGGTTTACCGGACTGAGGTTGACGCCGCGACTGTCCGCCAAATGAGCCGGAGTCTTCATCTCCCCGGGATGGGTCGCCGCTGAATCTGTCGTCGTTGTAGGATTTAGGTTTGCGTTTCATATAAGGTTCCCTCAGTTCTGGAGACTCAACAGGTAGTAGTTTGTTATTTTTAACCGATCTCGCCTTTCTAATATTATGGCGCTAGGAAGGTGGTTGCGGAGGGCCCAGGACGCCCCCTCTGGGTTTGGTGGTGCGTTCACAACTGGCGATCGACCAAGGGGCTGCCTTGTCTGAATTTTCAGATTTCAATAAAATAGCTGAAAGTGACATACTCTTGCACAGCGGAGGAATCCGGCTCAAGATTGTTGACAAATTTTAACATTTTACAAGTCAGGAGGTATAGATTAGTGTCTGTCGAAATTATTCAAAAGCCTTCCACAGTCCGCAAGCTTGCACCGCGCTACCGCGTTCTGCTGCACAATGATGATTTCAATCCTATGGAGTACGTGGTGCAGACTTTGATGGCGACGGTACCGAGTCTGACTCAGCCACAGGCGGTAAATGTGATGATGGAAGCCCATACTAACGGGATGGGATTGGTGATTGTTTGCGCTCTCGAACACGCTGAGTTTTACGCTGAAACGCTCAATAACCACGGATTGAGCAGCACCATCGAACCTGACGATTAGAATCCTGACGGTACTGCAACGGATTCGCCCAGTTGGTTTCAGGCTGATACCGTCAACCCCCATACCAAAAAGCCAAGGGTCGAACCCTTGGCTTTTTGGTATATTTAATCCGGTAGATATGGAAATTTGAAGAGCATAGGTTTTTCGGAACGGCCGGAAGTGGTTCCGAGCTAGGTGAGCTCGATCGCCAATTTCAACTCTCCAATCTCAAATCTTTATCAGAGGAAATTAATAACGTCCTCCGCCGCCGCCGCCTCCGCGAGCAAATTTTCCAGGGCCACCGCCGCCCCGGTTGCCGCCACCCCGGCCGCCTTCATCTTCGCGGGGCTTAGCTTTGTTAACTTTGAGGTCGCGACCCATCCACTCTGCTCCGTCGAGAGCAGCAATCGCTGCATCTTCTTCTGCATCTGTTGACATTTCTACAAAACCGAAGCCGCGGGGGCGACTGGTTTCTCGGTCGGTAGGTAGATGTACCCGCTTAACAGTTCCGTATTCGGCGAAGACGGTGGTGATGTCTTCTTGGGTAACTTGGTAGGATAAGTTACCGACGTATATCGACATGAGGAATAACTCCAAAATTTAGACAGTGCGAAGATTTCAGTTTCGGAGAGTCCCCTGCCGATACAGAAGGGCAAGTTTTTAGACAATTCTGTAGCAATGAACAAAGCCTGCAACTGAATCTGATTCACACTTGGTACTTTAACATAGAATAATGTCTTTTGAGTAGGTTTCAGGAGTTAATTAAGTAGTTCTAATTAAAGGTAAAACTTTTAGGGTATTCAGAAACCTGGTTGATCGGTGTGATGTTTTGCCTGCTGTGGAAGCAGAGAAAGTTATGCCGCGCCCTCTTACCGCAGGAAAGATACATCCACCTTGCCAAAGTTGGTACTCAAAGCTAGGTTTACGTTTTCCAGGGCTTTGACTAACCACACCACGCCTTCTCGGGTACTGCATTCGTAGTGACCGAACAAAATTGCCAGCCGCTTTTCTAGGTAGGGCTTGACTTTGCCGCAAATTAGTACGATTTTCAGCAGCAAACCTGTGGTTTGGGTTGGCCCGAGGTTTGAGATCAGGTCGATGAAGACAAAGTGGTTGGGCCGCACAGGACTCTCTACTACTAAAAAGTTCAATAACTGGCTGCAAGTTCTGATCATTAAAAATTCATTAAACTTTTGATCGTCGCTGTGGGGCAGGGTATTTTGTAGTTGCTTATACAATTTTTCGTTAAAGAGACGTTTGCCGTAGCGCTCATCGGTGACAGAAGAAATCAGGTATTCGTACAAGTCGTCTTTAAAAGAACGGTAGGACTGATTTGTGCTGGCGTTCGCCGTGAAACGGCCCGCTAGCTCTCTGTAGGTATTAGCTCCTTCTACTTTACCGACAAATTGTTTGAGGGCAAAGAATAGTTCCGGGTCGGTCAACAGGGTCGGATTTTTTATAACTTGTATATTTCTGCCGAAGGAAAGGGAAGTTTCTCGACGGGCTATTTGGGCTTTTCTCACTTGGTGAGCAACATATTGTGAGAGGTTGATCTCAAATTGCTGCTGCTTTTGAGCTTGGATTTTTTTAATGATTTTTTGTTGTTCGTAGGTGCTGTCGTCGCTGAGGAGGCAGTGTTTGTAGAGGTAAGGGTAACGGGGAATTAAGGTTCCGAGGGCAAGGCTAGCAGGGGTTTTGCTGTTGCTGCTATCTTCATTGCTGTGAGTTATGACTTTGGCTAAGCGTTTGAGGGTGAGGTACTGTTCGCTTTCGATAAATTGATTTACTAATTTGGGGATGGAGCCTCGCCCCCCCGATCGATTGTATCCAAATAATATTTTGGGCGCTTCTTCAAACACAGCTATCAATTCAGGGATGGCCGCTTGCTTGCTGGGGTAAGTTTGCCAGCGGTTGATCAGGATGTGGCAGCAGCGGTTGAGGATGTATTTGAATTCTTGTTGAGCGTTTTCTGAGCGTGCTATTTTTTCGAGTGCGTCGGCGATCGAGCGATCGGGATATCCGACGCCCTCGATAAACAAAGTGCGAAAGCGGCCGATCAGTTCTGCCGGCTGCTCTCGTTGTACCAACTCCAGCCAGTGCTTGTAAAGTAGCTGTTCTTCTTCGTAACTCTGTCTATTGTAGTCGTTCACTGTGGATTAACCCTCCGAGGCTAGGGCAGGAGCTTTCAGCGCTCTTAGCTTAATGAATGGGCAGGTGAAGTGCAACAATTGAGTCAACCGAGCTTTTAGCCGGGTGGGGCCTAGGGGTAGAAGCTGTTAGCAGCTTAAGCCGATCGATATTTTTTGCTTATTTAAACTAATTACCAACACCAGCATGACATGAATTGTTGGTAATTAGCAAGGCCTTAAATCACCATAGACTTTGTAAAGTATTGGTAAAGATTGTGAGGGGTACGGGAGAATTTCTTGGTTGCCTGACGATTTAATATTAGGATTGTCAAGGTCAATCCTGGTCGGCAGCCCCCAATCAGTTAAATGTGAGGTCGGGCGAGGTAGGATTAGCTATGAAAATAATTATTTGAAATGTGAGTGCTGGTTATGGTCTGTCGCGTAAGTATCGCCCAACTTGCTGAAATTTTAACTGTACCTTTGCCTGCTGTGTCTGAGGGCGTTTTGACAGCTTTAGGGATAGGTATTGCCACAGATACGCGCACTCTTGAGGGGGGCGAAGTATTTTTGGCGCTGCGGGGAGAGAATTTTGACGGCCATCAATTTGTGGCAAAAGCCCGAGATTTGGGGGCGATTGCAGCGATTGTCGATCGAGATTGGCAAGAGGAATTGCCTAATTTTCCCCTGTTGCGCGTTGACGATACTTTAAAAGCTTATCAGTCGATCGCCCGTTGGTGGCGTGACCAATTCAGTATACCTATAGTTGCTGTTACTGGTTCTGTAGGTAAAACTACTGTTAAAGAGTTAATTGCGGCGGTTTTGTCAACGAAGGGAAATGTTCTTAAAACTCAATATAACTACAACAATGAAATTGGCGTACCAAAAACTCTGCTGGAGCTTTCTCCTTCACACAATTATGCTGTAATTGAAATGGGAATGCGCGGCAGTGGCGAAATTGCGCTGCTATCGCAAATTGCGCGTCCTACTGTGGCGGTAATTACTAATGTAGGAACGGCACATATCGGGCGACTGGGTTCGGAAGATGCGATCGCCCAAGCTAAGTGCGAACTTTTAGCCGAAATGCCTGCTGATAGCATTGCTATTCTAAATCACGATGGTGACAGATTAATCGCAACTGCGGCTAAAGTTTGGCAGGGAAAAACTTTAACTTATGGTTTAGAATGCGGGGATTTGTGCGGAGAATTGCTCAATCCTGATACAATGTTAGTAGAAGGTGTGGAATTGCCGCTGCCACTGTCAGGACGGCACAATGCTGTAAATTATTTGGCGGCTTTGGCGGTAGGAAAAGTTTTAGGTATTGATTGGGAAGTTTTAAAGCAAGGTTTGTCTGTGCAGTTACCGGATGGACGGGCGCGCCGCTACGATTTGCCCGATGATATTATGATTCTGGATGAGACTTACAATGCGGGTTTGGAGTCGATGTTGGCAGCCCTGAGACTGTTAGCAGATACTCCGGGAAAGCGCCGGATTGCGGTTTTGGGAACGATGAAGGAATTGGGCGATAGGGCGATCGAATTTCACCGACAAGTGGGAACGGCGGCGCGAGATTTGCATCTGGATGCTTTGTTTGTTTTTGCTGATTTTGAGGAAGCAGCGGCGATGGCTGCGGGTGCGGCGGGTTTGCCTTTTGTGGAGATAGGAGATATTACAGCCAAGGATGGGCGGGAAGATTTAGCAAAGCGGTTGTTGGGATTTGTCGAAAAGGGCGATCGGATTTTATTTAAAGCTTCTCATTCAGTTGAGTTGAATCGAGTTGTGGAGAAGTTTAGGGCAGATTTTGCGGGGGAGTAATAGAAAAGAAATTTTGGGGATTTGAAATTATGCGATCGCTTCTAGTCGATCGCCGCCTCAAACTCACGTTTCGATCGCTGATGCGTAGAATAAGATGCCCATCTGCACCTAAGTCCCGAGGGTTCAATATTTTGATAGCCCTCTGGCCTCGATTTCGATATCGGGATCGATCTCAATTATTGAAATTTTGGCATTTTCAACTACTGTATTTCCCATCATTGTATTGTGCATTGCCTCAAACTTAGATTCTTCCTTAGCAATTCGTTCGTAGTGCAAAATTACGTGATAACGCTTTTCAATTGGCTCTCCAGAATCTGAAATTTCCACCGCGTCCCAATCTATATTTTGAGCTTGTTCGGCTTGCTGGCGGTAGCGAGAGGCTAAATTTTCTAAGGCGATCGCGATCGCGTGTTCTTTCGTTTGTCCGTAAAAATTCAGGGTATCATCAGGGCGATCGCTCAGAGATGACGAAATCTGACAGAGATACTGCCCGTTTTATTGAGCGCAAACGTCGATCGCAATTGTACCAGCAGTGCGATCGGGATTTATTTGAGTCATAAGCTGTTCGGCATTTAAAAGACGATAGTAGGGTGCGTCAGTCCATAAGCGTTTCCCTTGTCCAGTAAGTATTCACTCCTGACGCACCCTACAAGGCTGAAACTCACCACAGCACAAGTTTTAGGAGCTGGGGAAGCATGACCTATTTCAGGATATGTCGAAAAAAAGCTAAAATATCGATTAGTTTTCGTTGCACTTGTCATGTCGGAGAGCAAATATGAATTCAGTTGAGGAAACCGAATTGTCACAAATCGTTGACTTGCCACTGATAGGGTCTGCTGAACAATATCTCTTCTCAGTCGAAGACAATCGAGAGCGTGCTGATAAGCTAAAAGAATTACTTGTCCCTAAGCTTAAAATACTCATTAAAAAAGCTTGTGACCTAATTCACCAAGTTTATGGCACAGATGTACTCTCAGATTGTCGAATAGTGACTACACCAGCTCATCGATCTGGAGCAAAAAAAACCAAGCCAGTGGAAATAGTAACCGCTGGCTTAACTATAAAAGGTACAAAAACTTGGTATTTCCAACAAAGGTTCGAGTGTACTTCTGATAGTTTATTTGTGAACTTTTTTGGATTAAGAGGGCTAGAAGGCAATCCGATTGTCCAAGTCTTGAATAAAAATTTGAAAGATGTAAGTCGGATTTTGAAACAGGGCAGATATGAAATCACCTCTCATACTATTACACCTATTCTTACTCAGGAAGAAGCTGACGGGTTAGAGTATGATGAGTACATTAACAAGTTGCAATTGGTTCCTGAAAAAGATTGGAAAGGTACTTATATTCTGAGTCCATCCCTAGTTCTTCCTATTAAAGACCTAGATGCAGCTCAGCCAGTGATTGATAACTTTGTCGAACTCTTTGCTATCTTTCGTGCTGCAATAAATGTGTATCTTGGTGAGGAAGACCGTTTTGATGATTACCTAAAATGTTTGGGGGATTGGCAAAATCCGCTTCAGGTTCAGGAATCTGTAACTACTACTAGATTCTTTCCTGATGAAGTAGATTCAGTACAAACATTTCGTGAGGGAGCAGTACGGCAAGTTTCAGTCAACGCCTATGAACGAGAGCCTAAAGCTCGGCAAAAATGTATTGATTATTACGGTTCAAGTTGCTCTATTTGTGGTTTCGATTTTGGCAGAACTTTTGGGCAACGGGGAAAAGGTTTCATTCATGTACATCATCTAAGACCCCTTTCAGAAATTGCAGAAGAGTATGAAATTGATCCTATAAAAGATTTGCGTCCTGTTTGCCCAAATTGTCACGCTATGATTCATCGTAGTTCACCACCATTAAGTCTTGAACAAATCAAGATGTTGTTGAAGTCTGCTCGTGGTTCTACTATCTAATATGTTTTGTTGACTTATTCTAACCGATAGTTTACAAAAATTAGATCCCCGATTTCTTCAAAAAGCGGGGATCTAATTTTTCTGTTTGACTCCAGATAGCATCTACCAGGAGTCAAATGCACTACTTCGCGGCTTGACGCTCTTTTGCCGCCTTAATCACTTCTTCAGCGATGTTATTCGGACAAGGAGCATAGTGCGAGAACGACATTGAGAACTGTCCGCGCCCAGATGTCATAGTACGCAAGTCGCTAATGTAACCAAACATTTCGCTCAACGGTACGTCTGCCTTGATCCGCGCTCCTGTTTGTCCTGTCTCCTGAGATTTCATCATCCCCCGGCGACGGTTGAGGTCGCCGATCACGTCGCCCATGTAATCATCTGGTGTGAATACATCGACATTCATAATCGGTTCGAGCAACTGAGGCCCCGCTTTCGGCAAAGACTGCCGATAAGCCGCTTTGGCAGCAATTTCAAAGGCCATTGCTGACGAGTCAACGGGGTGGAAACCGCCTTCTAGTAGCGTGAATTTCAAGTCCAAGCAAGGGAATCCGGCCAAGACGCCTTTGTCGATGCAGCTTTCAAAGCCTTTTTCGACCGCTGGCCAATATTCTCTCGGCACGCTACCACCAGTCACTTTTGACTCAAACTGGAAGCCGCTTCCAACCTCACCAGGCTCGATCACATAGCCGATTTTGGCAAATTGACCGGAACCACCTGATTGCTTTTTGTGGGTGTATTCGTCTTCCAGGCGCTTGGTAATCGACTCGCGGTAGGCTACCTGCGGTTCGCCGACTTCTACTTCGATACCGTGGGTGCGCTTGAGAATATCTACTTTGATGTCGAGGTGTAACTCGCCCATCCCCTTGAGAATCGTTTCGCCGCTTTCTTGATCCGTCACCATGTGGAAGGATGGGTCTTCTTGCACCATCTTGGTGAGGGCTGCTCCCATTTTTTCTTCGCCGCCTTTTTGTTTCGGTTTGACCGAAATCGAAATAACGGGATCGGGGAATACCATCGGCTCTAGGGTTGCGGGATTTTTGGGGTCGCAGATGGTGTGTCCGGTGCGGACGTTTTTCATACCGACGATCGCCACAATGTCCCCTGCTTGGGCCGATTCAATTTCTTCGCGAGAGTTGGCGTGCATCTCCACCAAACGGCTGACGCGCTCGGTTTTGCCGGTGGCGGTGTTGAGTATGGTGTCGCCCTTGGACAGAGTACCGGAGTAAAGGCGCGTGAATGTTAGAGCACCGTAGCGATCGTCCATGATCTTAAACGCGAGTGCCCGCAATGGTCTGTTGGGATCGACGATCGCAAACTCGCCGGTTTCCTCGCCATCGAGATCGACTTCTGGCTGCGGTGTGACTTCCATCGGGTTTGGCAGGTAGTCAACTACGGCATCGAGAACCAACTGCACGCCTTTGTTTTTAAACGATGAGCCGCAGTATGTGGGGAAAAATGCCCGATCGCGAGTACCTTTGCGAATGCAGCGCTTGAGGTCGTCGAGGCTCGGTTCGTTGCCTTCGAGATACTGTTCCATCACAGCGTCGTCTTGCTCGACGGCCAGTTCGATCAACTTTTCGCGCCAACTTTCGACATCATCGACCATATCGGCGGGGACATCTTTAATTTGATAGTTCATGGGATCGCCGGAATCATCCCAGATCCAGGCTTTGCGGGTCAGCAAATCGACTACGCCGCAAAACTTTTCTTCTATGCCGATCGGCAATACCATCACCATCGGTTTAGCGCCAAGGATTTTATCAACTTGCTTGACAACGCGGTAAAAATCTGCACCGGTGCGATCGAGCTTATTGATGTAGATGACGCGAGCGACTTTGGAATCGTTAGCGTAGCGCCAGTTGGTTTCCGATTGCGGTTCAACTCCACCCGAACCGCAGAACACACCAATGCCACCATCGAGAACCTTCAAAGAACGGTAAACCTCGATCGTAAAATCGACGTGTCCGGGAGTATCGATGATGTTGAGCTGATGCTCGTTCCAGAAGCAGGTTGTAGCAGCGGATTGAATCGTAATACCGCGCTCTTGCTCCTGTTCCATGAAGTCAGTAGTCGCCGCGCCTTCGTGAACTTCACCAATTTTGTGGATTTTACCTGTCAGTTTCAGGATTCTTTCTGTTGTGGTGGTCTTGCCAGCATCTACGTGGGCGAAGATGCCGATATTTCGATAACGAGTGAGATCTTTCATAATTACTGTTGAGATTAAATGCGACGAACCGTCGGCGACCACCTGCAAGCGTAACCAGCGAGGAATCAATGTTGCCTTAGGCGCCAGTACAGGCTAGATTTCCTTTCCCCTGTTTCTGGCAGGACTATCTTAATTTTGACACTTTCTCGTCATTCCTGCGAAGGATTCTTGGTTTAATAAGTGCCCTAAGCCTGACAACTCATAAAAATACCCCTGACAAAGGGAAAAATCGTCTCCGAAAATAGGTTGGGTTGAGGCACTCCTACCCAACAAATTCGTGTTTTTGACGCTTCGCTCAACCTGATATTTTGCACCATTCTCAGCAAAACCGTATAAACGGGGTTTCTTGACAAAAAAACTATGATTTTACGTGACGTTGTGGCAAGAAACCCCATTTCTGACATTAAATAGGCAAAGGCAAATAAACCGCCCTACGGGGAGAGGGCTGGTTTGGCAGCAATAAACTGGCGACTTTGATAGATATTCGCTTAACCCGCCACTACAAAATATTATTAAAAACCCCGTTGCGGCGTCCAGAAATATTTAAGTCAAAATCGACCCACTCATCATCCGCTGATATCTCCGTTCCAATTCATCCCGCACCACCGGCCACTGATTCAAACTTTCATCATTATCAATTACCATTTGAGCCGCCGCCCTCGCCAACTCCAAAACCTCCTGATCCTCCACCAAACTCGCCAAAGCAAAATCCGGCAAACCCGACTGCCGAGTTCCCAAAACCTGACCTGGCCCGCGCAATCTCATGTCCATTTCTGCAATAAAAAAGCCATCTTGAGATTGTTCTAAAACCTTCATTCTCTGCATAGCTTCCGCAGTTTTGGAACCGGGCATTAACAAACAATAAGAACGGTTGCTGCCCCGACCGACTCTACCCCGCAACTGGTGCAGTTGCGACAGTCCAAAACGCTCAGAATTTTCAATCAGCATTACCGTTGCATTCGGCACGTCTACTCCTACTTCGACCACAGTAGTAGATACTAAAATATCAGTTTCTTTGTCTCGAAACTTAGTAATTGCCTCATCTTTGTCAGCACTGCTCATCCTGCCGTGGAGCAAACCCACCTTAAACTCAGGAAATACGCTTTTTTGCAGTTTCTCTTGTTCCTCAATTGCCGATCGCACGTCCAACTTTTCCGACTCCTCCACCAGCGGTAGCACCACATAAACTTGACGCCCGCTAGCCACTTCCCGCCGAATCAAATCGTAAGCTTGAATGCGTTCTTTGGCAGACAGTACAGTGGTTTGAATCGCCTGCCTACCCGGGGGAAGTTCATCAATTTGACTCACATCTAAATCCCCGTGCAGCGTCAGCGCCAGCGTCCGGGGAATGGGAGTAGCCGTCATCGTCAAAACGTGGGGAGCTTCGCCTTTTTGCTGCAATTTAGCGCGCTGGTGCACACCGAATCTGTGCTGTTCGTCAATTACCGCCAAACCCAGTTTATGGAAATTCACCGTATCTTGAATCAGCGCGTGAGTTCCTACTAAAACCGGCAATTCTCCGGTTTCTAACTGGCTGTGAATTTCCCGGCGCTTTGCTACTTTTGTCGAACCAGTTAACAGTTCAACAGACAAGTGCATCAAGTTAAACCAACCTACCAATTTGCGGTAGTGCTGTTCTGCTAAAACTTCTGTCGGCGCCATTAACGCGGCTTGATAGCCGGATTGAATCGCTGCTAGCATTGCCACTACGGCGACTACTGTTTTGCCAGCACCGACATCGCCTTGCACTAATCTGTTCATCGGTTGCGACGAAGCTAAATCGTTGAGGATGTCGTTAATTACTCTTTCCTGAGCATTAGTCAAGGCAAAAGGCAAGATTTCATAAAAATGTTCGATCAATTTGCCACTAGGAATGATGACTGCACTAGCTTGAGCTTTCCTTTGGGTTTGGCGGCGCTTTAAAAGTCCTAATTGCAGGTAGAAAAATTCGTCAAAAACTAAGCGGCGGCGGGCGGCGGCCAAACAATCTCGATCGAGCGGAAAGTGAATATTAGTTACGGCATCGGCTAAACCCATTAAACCGTAACGCTCGCGCAAATCCTCTGGTAGCGATTCTGGCAACATTTTCGCCGCCGGCATTGCAGCCAAAATCGATCGCCTCACCGAACCAGCATCCACCCCCTCCGTCAGGGGATAAACTGGTATCAGGCGGCCGACTTTCATTGATTCGATCGCACCGCCGGAGTCGTCTAATACTTCTAACTCAGGATTTTCTAAAGTAATTCCATATTTACCCTGCTTCACCAACCCGGAAGCTGCCAGCACCGCACCCGTACAATACTCGCGCTTTTTGAATTCTTGCCAACCGCGATTACTGTAGCGAGGGCCTGCAAAAAAACGACTTATTTTTATTTCTCCTGTGCGGTCTTTTAAAATTACTTCTAATATGGTTAACTTCTTATTCTTCGGACTAGAAAAGCAATTGCAGCGCTTTACTTCAGCGATTAAAGTGACAGTTTCCCCGGCTATGAGTTCGCGAATTTGTACTTGCTTTGCATAGTCGATGTGGTTGCGCGGATAGTAGTAAAGCAAGTCATATACAGTGTATAAACCCAGTTTTACCAAGCGGTTGCCGTTGGCGGGGCCGATGCCGGTGACGCGGGTCAACTGTTGGTCGAGAGTCAGGCTTGGTGGTGGGGGTGCTGTACTCAGGGGTACGGTTCGGGGAACGGAAAGTGCTGGGGCGGCTGGTTCAGAAGCGTTAGCGTTTGCGGGTCTGACTTGTGCTACTTGTTCTTGCTGGTGGCGAGTTTCTTGTTCCCAAACTTGCTCCATTTGCCTCAGAAAACTGACCGTAATGGCGATCGAATGCTGGCGCTGTTCGAGATCTTTCTGAGGGTAGATGTCAAATTCAGCGGCTAGTTGTCTAGCTCGATCGCGCGAAGAAGCCACCACAGAACCTGCCAACTGTCTCAAACTCAGGCCCAGAAACTCGCTGAAGCGGTATTGACTGCCTTGGATGTCGTTAAATCCGCGATCGGCTTCTACTGAAAGAGCTTTTTGCAATCGCTGCCATTCTGGTCGATCGATAGTCATATCAATTTTAGATTTTAGATTTTAGATTTTAGATTTTAGATTTTAAATTTTAACTTTTTCTTTTAAGAAGCTTCCACCAAAAAAATTATAACACTGAGAAACCCGGTTTCTTAAAGAAACCCGGTTTCTCAGTAGCCTAAAAGTTTGACGTTTTAGCTTTTTCTTTCTTCCCTCGCACTTCTTGGATCGGACTTATTCCCTCGGACTTAAACCCGTTAAATCAGTTACATCATCCGTTGGTGAACTTCCTTCTTCCTTCGACATCCGATCAATCTTCAAACCAACTCGATCGCCAAGCCGACTCAGCCTCCACCACAGCGAGTTCCCGCTGCTTTTTCTGGTAATCGCGGCCCAGGGAGTTCAACTTTACAGACAGGGTGCGAATTTGCTGGCGCCAAGCCGAGGTTGCCGCATCGGCAAACTCTATTTCCGACAGCCGCAGTTTAATCGCTGTAATGTGCAGCGCCCTACTACCCAAGGTTTCTGCCAATTTTTGCGATGCTGATGAGGCATCAGTTTCAATGATTAAGTTTAATAAGTTAGGTGGCCCGGCAACACTATCGCCGGAGGATTCAGCACCAGAAGCAGCTTCTAGAACCGGTTCTGGCAATTGGCTGGGCAAGATTCCCGACTGTTGCAGCAAGCGGTTGGTGTCGCGAGAAAGCAGCTTGAGTATATTGACGATCGACTTTTCAATAATATTTTGCCAGCGTGCCAAACTTTCTGGGGAATTGGTACTTGGCAATTGATAATTTGCCAGTGAAAATAGATAGTTAATGGCGGAAACTTGGTTTTTTTCCTTTCCGTCTTCTTCCTTTTCGTCTTCTTCGTCTTCTTCGTCTTCTTCGTCTTCCTCTTCTTCCTCTTCGTCTTTGTCGAAGTCCTCTTCCTCTTCCTCTTCCTCTTCCTCTTCCTCTTTCTCGGCTTCTGATTCACTCACCAGCGATCGCAATTTTTCCTCCGACGCCGCAGCCAAAGCCCTTACAGACTGCTGCATTTTTTGCCTCCCCTCGAAGGACAACTTGAGAAACGACTCCGGTACTGCTTGAGTGCAAAGGTGATAGCAAGCCAAAATTAACTGCTGCCGCACCGCTTGTCCCAACGCAGTTAAATAACCTTCGTAGGTACTGCGAAACTCCGAATTCAAGGCTGCTAAAGCCTCTTCGAGTCCTGCCAAATCTTGCTCTATTCGCTCTCTTGGTCGCACCATATCTCTCGTATAAAATTAAAATAGGACTTACGCAAGTTTTAAATTATTACAATTTTTACGCTATCTGTCTGTAGTAGTAAGGTTTGCAGTCTACCTCCTACAAATATAGTCTGTCCATAAGTCCTGTAAAAATTAAAAATTAAAAATGCAAAAAATTGATTTTTCACATTTTTAATTTTTAATTCTAAATCTTAATTTGGGATTATTGAGCACCCATTTGGGCTGCCACTTCATCGGCAAAGTTAGCTTCTACCTTTTCAATGCCTTCGCCCAAGACAAAACGCACGAAGCGGCGCACTTGGACATTTTCTCCAATTTGGGCGATCGTTTGTTTCACCAACTCTTCCACCGAGATATTCTGATCTTTAATAAAAGGCTGATCCATCAAAGATAACTCTTTCATGCGCTTCTCAATCCGCCCTAGAACAATCTTTTCTTTGATGTTTTCCGGCTTGTTGCCCAAGTCATCTTTGCCCATTTCAATTGCCTTTTCTCTTTCGACAACTTCGGCGGGGATATCTTCAACTTTCACGTATTCCACATTCGGGCAAGCTGCAATTTGCATCGCAATATCCCGCACCAACTTTTGGAATTCTTCGCGACGTGCCACAAAATCTGTTTCGCAGTTAACTTCTACCAGCACTCCCACGCGGCCGCCGGTGTGAATGTAGCTGCCTACAAGTCCTTCTGAGGCGACTCGTCCACCTTTTTTACCTGCCGAAGCCAGACCTTTTTTCCGCAGCCACTCAATGGATGTTTCCATATTGCCTTCGTTTTCAACGAGGGCTTTTTTGCAGTCCATCATGCCCGCGCCAGTTTTTTCGCGCAGTTCTTTAACAAGTTTTGCAGATATGTCCGCCATCTTCTTTAAGTTCCCAATCAAAATTAGTTATTACTCATTAGTCATCAGTCATTAGTCATCAGTCATTAGTCACTAATTTTAATGTTAATGATTAGACCAGAGTGAAGAAATACCCAGTCGATCTTAGTACCGACTTTGTAGGTGTAGCGCCAGAATTAATTCTGACCCTGACACAATGAATGCTTTAGCCAGAACTCTACTAATGACTTAGACTCGTGCTATGTACAATTAAAAATTAAAAATATCCAACTAAAAATAATTATTATTTTTAATTTTCAATCTTTAATTTTTAATTGCTTGGTTTCAGATTCCGAGGGCTATACTAGCTCTCGGTTTCTTCGCCGTCAGCGTCAGCGGCGTCGTCGGGATCTACATAATCGGGGTCATCCAATTCTTCGATTTCGACATCATATTCCGCGCCTTCGTAGCCACCTTCGTAGTCGTAGTCTTCCTCAGAGTCACCGCCCTGCTGACCGTGACGACCTTCGTAGATGGCATCAGCCAACTTGCCGACAATCAGCTTGATCGATCGAATAGCATCATCGTTCGCCGGAATAGCAATGTCAACCAAATCCGGGTCGCAGTTGGTATCCAACAGAGAGACGATCGGAATTCCCAACTTTTGGCATTCCAACACCGCATTATACTCGCGGCGTTGGTCTACCAGCACCACTCCGTCGGGAATCTTCCGCATAGATTTAATCCCGCCCAGATATTTCTGGAGTTTTGCCATTTCTCGGCGCAGTACCGAAGCTTCTTTTTTCGGGAGCAAATCGAGGGCGCCGATTTCTTCGCGACGTTCCAAATCCTTGAGGCGCTCGACGCGGGACTTAATCGTCGTCCAGTTGGTGAGCATTCCCCCCAGCCAGCGCTGGTTGACGTAATAAGCACCGCAGCGTTGAGCTTCTTGGGCTACAATCCCGGCAGCTTGGCGCTTCGTACCCACGAACAAAAACTTTTTGCCTTTTTCTGAGGCAACTCTCATGTACTCGTAGGCGTCTTCCATAAGCTGAGCGGTTTGCACGAGGTCGATGATGTGAACCCCGTTGCGCTCTGTAAAAATGTATGGAGACATTTTCGGGTTCCACCGACGGGTTTGGTGTCCGAAGTGAACCCCTGACTCTAACATTTGAGCCAAACTGACTACTGGCATTGTATTTTTAACTCCTGATTCGGGTTAATCCTCCACCCGGTCGTATTTCTGAAGGTTTGCGCCCTCGAAACACCCGAAAACCCGGATGTGCGAATTTAAACAACTTTTCTAGTTTATCACAGCGCGCCCTACTTTTTCTGAAAATTTGATATCGGTAGGGTTGGCTTGACACCCGGAGGTAAGATTTAGTGCGCGGGTTGGGTGCGGGGTGTGCAGGCTGCGGTTACAGTTAGTTGCAAGCGCTTCTTAAAAACGAAAAATCCAGATGGGAGGTTGCCAAAGCCTTTGTTGGCTTGTGAGAGAATGGCGTTGTTGGTGCGCCTCTTGTGCCTTCTACCTTCGATCGAGCTGGTATCCATTTTTTTCGATCGGCAATTCAGTCAGCTTTACTACCCTGCCTTCTCGATCCGCAAAAATCCCAAAGCTAAAAACGCCATGCCCATACCCATTCTCGTCCTGCTTGAAGTTCTAATTGTCATCGCACTTTCGAGACTTGTAGGTTTAGGATTTCGAGCGATCAAACAACCTCAAGTCATTGGAGAAATTGTAGCAGGAATTATGCTTGGGCCTTCTCTGTTTGGCTTAGTTGCACCAGATTTAGCAACAGCACTTTTTCCAGCCGAAGCCGTTCCCTTCCTCAACGTGCTATCTGAGGTGGGGCTAATATTTTTCATGTTCTTGATTGGTTTGGAACTGAATCCCAAGTATCTCAAAAGCAATTTAGATATAGCGATTTTAACTTCCCATGTCAGCATTCTAGTGCCGTTTTCCCTGGGAAGCTTGCTAGCGCTGCTGCTGTATCCCATCGTTTCAAATAATAGCGTTTCCTTTACCGCCTTTGCTTTGTTTTTGGGCGCTGCGATGTCAATTACGGCTTTTCCAGTGCTGGCAAGAATTATTACAGAACACAACTTGCAGAATACCAAATTGGGGACGCTGGCCTTGACTTGCGCTGCGGTAGATGACGTAACAGCTTGGTGCTTGTTAGCAGTGGCGATCGCAGTTACTCGTACTAATTCGATGCTCGGTGCTTTGCCGACAATTATTGCATCTTTAATTTACATCGGTTTCATGCTGACTGTAGTCCGCTGGTTCTTGCAGCGGCTTTCCAAACAGTACAACCGCACTGGCAGATTAACACAGTTAGTGCTTTCGGGAATTTACATGGGAGTTGTAGCTTCTGCCTTAATTACTGAATGGATCGGCATTCATTTAATTTTCGGTGCATTTTTGCTGGGTGCAGCCATGCCGAAAAATGCGGGATTAACCAGAGAATTAGCAGAAAAAACCGAAGACTTTGTACTAATATTTCTGCTGCCAATATTTTTTGCTTACAGCGGCTTGCGGACTCAAATCGGCTTGCTCAACAGTCCCGAATTGTGGCTGCTGTGCGCCGCAGTTTTGGGAGTGGCAATTATCGGCAAATACGTCGGCACTTACGTTGCGGCCAGAGTCTGTGGCATCAGCAACCGCGAAGCTTCAGCGCTGGGATGGCTGATGAATACTCGCGGTTTGACTGAACTAATTGTGCTGAATATCGGTCTTTCCTTGGGCGTAGTTTCGCCGCTGCTATTTACGATGTTAGTCATCATGGCTTTAGTGACAACTTTTATGACTTCGCCTCTGTTGGAGTGGACTTATCCAAAACGGTTAATTAGGTTAGATATTTCCGAAGTTAACTCTGAGGATTCAGAAGTAGAAGATTTAGAATTAGCTGACAGCAGCGAAGAAACTGCTAACAAATTGCTGCCTATTTATCGAATTTTAGTACCTGTTGCCAACCCCAGCACGCAGAAAGGTTTACTGCGACTAGCGGTAGCGCTGGCGCAGCCTGCTGCTGCTATGGGTGGTGAGGATTTACAGTCGGCGGCGGTTCATCCTCTGAGTTTGATAGAATTAAATGATGATTATGCCTTTGAAAGTACGCCTGCGGAAGCCGATCGCATTATTCAAGAGCGTCGCTCAAAATTATCAGAGTTGATTGATAGTTTGGAACTGCCCGAGGCAAGAAAACTCGTACATCCCATCATTCGCGTTACTAATGATGTAGCCCGGGAAACGGCACAAATTGCGGAGATAGATCGCGCAGATTTGATTTTAGTAGGGTGGCACAGGCCTACTTTTACCAGCAACCGTTTGGGAGGGCGTGTCGGTCAAATTCTCAGCAACGCAAAGGTGGATGTAGCAATTTTTGTTGACAGAGGCCGGGAAAGTTTGAATAACTTGTTAGTACCTTACGCGGCAAACATTCATGATGATTTGGGGTTAGAATTGGCGCTGAGACTGCTAGTTAATAGCGAGGAACGCCGTTTGACGGTGCTGCGGGTGGCTGTTGGCGGGGAAGCTGAAAACGAGCTGAGTTACGAGTTTCAGCGAGTGATGGATCAGTTACCGGTTGAGGTGCGATCGCGAATTGAAACTCCGATTGTGGAGGCTGCTGAGCCAATTCAAGCAGTGGTGGCGGCTTCTGCTAATGCTGATTTGACTATTGCGGGTACGAGTCGGGAGTGGGGAATTGAGCGCCAAACTTTGGGACAGTATACTGATGAATTG
Source organism: Microcoleus sp. B3-A4 (assembly GCF_036705385.1). Lineage (NCBI taxonomy): Bacteria > Bacillati > Cyanobacteriota > Cyanophyceae > Oscillatoriales > Microcoleaceae > Microcoleus > Microcoleus sp. B3-A4. The sequence goes on from NZ_JAUBUI010000008.1 coordinate 67,857, forward strand.
GCTGTGCAGTGTCATTCTTCGCTGCTGATTGCGCGGTGCTACGTTAAAGTGCGATCGCACTTGGCATCGGTACTCAGTCAAACTACTCAGTATTAGTCATGAGTAGGGCGCGCAGTGGGCATCTTACCCAATTACCGATTACCAATTACCAATTACCAAGATAATGAATCATTTAAGCCTCAAATCGCTGGCATTTTACGGGATTGCGATCGGCTCAGTTGCACTGCTGTTTAAAGTAGTAACTGCTTACGGGGAAGCAAATTTAAAGGCGGCCCCGGCAATTGCGGGAAATTATCGCTTCGATCCTAAAAATTTGCCCGAATGTCTGACTTCTGATGTTTTGGTATTGACAATCGAGCAATCGGGTGTTTATTTGAGCGGTAATTTGCGATCGGGCAGCAGGGATGTCAGGGAAAAAACAGCCGAGGATAAACCTTATCTATTTGGTAAGTGGGAAACTCAAGGATTGAACTTGTCGGGTGCGGTTCCTAATTTAGCGGGTTGCAGCGACTCCACAGCAACCGGTCAAAACAGTTCTGTTAAAATGCGCGGAATTGTGGAGCAAGAAAGCCTCAAGGGAAAAATTAGTCTAACTGATAACGCGGCGGCTACTGATTTTACGGCTCAAAGAGAAGCGGCGGTGCAACCCCAGAAGCAGGAACATTGATTGATCCCAAGAGAGAATAAGAAATGGGAAATGGGTAATTCTTTGTAGCTTTCCGACTCTCCCCTTCTCCCCTCATGAAGCAAGGAATCACAAAGCGGTGGGGGGGGTGGGGGAATGGGCAACCGAACTCCCGCTGGAGCTCGCCTGTGACGGTCGGTTGCTGCTAAATTAGAAAATATGCCTAAAAGTCAATGATAAAAATAAAGTATCCCAGAGAAGTTCTTGGTTGAGAATTTGTCTTGCTCAAGACCCCCCGTGCCCGTATAGTTTGTTTGGAATGGATGTTGCCGTGATATTAATGCCGTCAGAAACTTCGCTTACCCAGTCAAACCCGTTAATTTTAGACAGTTTGCCAGACTTGTCGCCTTCCGATGGGGGATGTCCCCGCCGAGCCAGATTACAAATTGACTTGATGTTGCTGGCGATCGAAGCCTTGTATCTCGGAGGTGCCGAAGAAATGCTGGCAGTGTCCAAGGAACTGGAATTGGAATCAATTATCAAAAATCGGGTTGCCCTTTGGCTGATGCGGAATACTAACCCGCTGAGACGCTACACCCAGCGCCGCTCGCTTACTATGGTGGAGGCAAAAGCGCTGGTGGCGATCGCCTGCAATATGGCGCGCAAGTTAACCGCCACAATTCGCCAGTTGCTGCTAGACTCGCAGCAGTTGCGATCGAGAAATATCCCCCTCAACCAGAACCTGCCGCTGGCCGAGTATTTAGAACGTTTTAGAGCTCACTTTCGATCGCGCATGAACCCCAAGCGATCGCTAGTCGCAGCTTACGATTCCGACGACAAGCTCAACGAACTAGCTTTGAACTTGTTGAGCAAACTGCTATTTTGTACAGGCACAGCCGGAATGCAGCGCTTCTGGGTTAGCCTGTTTGATGGAGAAGTTGAATAAAAAATGACTATTAGGCGTCAGTACAGTCTGCCAAATTGCACCCTGGTTCTAGAAGGGTTGAGCGATGGTTCCGCACCCAGTCAGTTAGATATAAGGCCGGTGCTTTCGATATTAATGAGCGCTGAATGCTATGTGACCGGTCTGGGCGAGCCCCTAAGCGGGGGACGAGAGTTTTTTGAAAGCTTGGTGAGGGCCGTCAGCAGCTACGCTCAAGAATTTATGAGCGGAGTGCATTATCCCGATCGCTACGGCCCGAATGTGGGTATGGTGCAGTTGCACAGAATTGACGGGAATTTGCACCGATTGACCGTTCTACCCGCCTCCACAGGCAGCCCAACCCCAATCGATCAAAAAACAGAACTGTCGGCAAAAGTTGATTTGACGACGGTACAGCTATTTGACTTGGTAGAGGCGATCGATCAGTTTTTTGCCGACACCCAGACGCTGCCGGAATTGTCGCTGCAATTAACCCCAATTTCCAAGCGTTACGTCAAGTCAGCCGAACCTTTGGCGAAGCGGAGTTTGCCTGCTGTCGTGGGGGTGTCGAGTTTGGCTTTGGCTGCGATGGCGTTTTTCTTGGTGCCGGTGCCGGAAGTCCAGCGCCAGAGAGATCCGGTGCCACAGCCCAATCCAGCGGGCCAGAATCAAGGGACGCCGAATCCGGGCGGATCGGGTTCGCCTAATCCCAATCCCACGCCCCCTGCGGGCGGTTTGCTGCCTGAGACTCAAACTCCGAACGCTGAATCGATTTCGCCGACTCCGAGCCCCGCGCCGCAGTCGGACGCTTCACCAAGCGCCACACCGCAGTCGAGCACTTCACCGGAAAGCACGCCGAGTCCTGTTGCTGAAGGTTTGGCAAGCCCCGAGGTGGCAGCCGCGCCAATTACCGATCCAGGGCAAATTGAGCTGTTGAGGGGAAAACTTTCCCAGCAAATTGACGGAGTTGTAAAGGATAAGCCTCCGGTTGATGCGGAGTTGGTTTATCGGGTGAGTGTGGCCCAAGACGGGGCGATTGTCGGTTACAAGCCGGAAAATTCGGCAGCAGTCGAGAGATCCGAAACGCCGTTGTCGGAGTTGCTTTACAAACCGGTTGGCACCAGGCCACCTGCGGAACCGCTGGCTGATTTCCGCGTAGTTTGGGCACCAGACGGCACTGTTCAAGTCACTCCTTGGTAATGGTTGATTGTTGACTGTTAACGGTTAACTGTTGACTGTTAACGGTTGACTGTTGACTGTTGACTGATACCAAATCCCGCTTAAATGCTCCCTCAATCTCTTAGTCTGCGGAGGCAGGCTTTGTTTTTCTAGTAGCGATTTCAATCGCCGAATCATCTACAAACTGATTGCTGATTCAAAGCCCTGTTGGTGCGATTGGCTCAATGTTTGGGTCAAATCCTCCAACTTGATTTGTGCGAATTATCCACAAAAATGCTCCCTGTTTTAAGAAAATTTTGGCTATTTCATCTTGGGTGCGCCTGGGCAGCATTGTTCGGTAACTAATAGCAGCTTTTATCAGGTTCACTATACCGACAAAAAAGGTTTTTTTCAGTTCCGCATCAATCCCCGCCAATCTTGCATTTTTCCGCCAATCTGGACGGACAATGCCGAGGGGCATTAATACTTTTTCTAAACTCTCTCCTAAAGCTACTAACTGGTGAAACCTTTGGGTTTGTGCGTCAGTGGGATGTGTTTTCAACCAGTCTTGAATCTGAGGATTTGACTCTATTTCGGAAGTAATTTTTTTAATTGTGGCGTAAATTGCCTGACTTGAATCTTGGACGCAAGAAGTTGCTGGCGTGACTAAACTTGCGCCGGTGCCGTCTCCGCTGCGGTAACGGGCCATCATGATATCTAGTTGCTGGTTTAATTCGGTTAAAGGCGACAAGGTGATGCCGTCAAAATCGTAGTCGCAACACACGCAATCTAATTTACAGATGATATCGCAAACCGGGCGATCGCCCAACCAGCCGCGCTGCAAGTCTCCCATGTAGCTTTGCCATTTGCTGGAACCGGCAACAATTCCGTCGGGATTGTGGGCGTAAACTTGTTTGTATTCTATGTCAAAACGCAGTTCGCTGGTAAAGCGATCGCGCACTACTTTTGCTACTCCCAAAGCAAAATGCCCCGTGACAATCCCCAGCGGCGGCCGTTCGCCTTTTTTGCCGCCGATACCGCCGAAACTGTGAATCACTATCCCGATATCTCCTTCTTGCCAAGGAGAGATGGAATCGTTTTCTGTAGCCTCATTTGGGGTTAACAATACTCTTTTTGCTTGCCCTTTTTGGGCTGGTGTATTTTCCCAATTTTTGTAGTTTAAATAAGAGAGAGATTTTTTGAGGCCAAAATGTGTTTCATCTGGTGTTAATTGGGCAATTTTGCGGGGTTCGATTGCCTGCACTACAAATATACTGTCTTCGTCTCTTTCGCCGTAAATGTACCAGCCGTCTGGATTTAAGGGGGATTGTTCGATCAGGTGATTGGTAAACCTCGCTACGCCATTTTTGTCTGGCTGTACTTGGGGAATCCGAATTATTTCAGCGGCGCCGTCAAATTGTTGAGATGTTTTGTTGAAATGCCGGACAATAAATTTGTCGCTGTCGGCTTCTTTTCGCTGTAAAATTGAGACTAAGGCGCAGAAACGTCCGATAATTTGTACTGGTTCGCGATCGATCGTGAGTTCCTGGCGATCGCTGCTGCTATAATTAATCGCAATCACCGGCCTGCGTAGCATCACAGTCACGCTGTCTTCGAGTCTGCTGCCTGCTAGAGTTTCTAAAGGGCCGACATTTCGCCAGCCGTTCAATCTATCTGGATGGATATTGCCAGATTTTTTACTATTTTTAGCCTGTTTTGTGAAGTTTAGATCTTGGGTTACGGCGTGGACAAAAAACTGTACTTCGCGATTTGTACTCCATTTCAAAAATGCTGTTTTGCCAATGAAATATTGATATTTTTTGGGTGCATTTATCACTTCCAAATACACTGAACCGTAGGGCTGGCGGTCTTCCTTTGACGGCAAAATTAAGCGCCCGTGCCAAAGAGCGATCGGCTTGTAGAGGTAGGCAACTGCTGCTGGATTTTCACAGATTATCTCCGGCTCAAGCGCTTCTGAAATATGGCTTTTGCCTCCAAAAATAGTAGCTGTTAAATTGCCGTCACTTTCTACGAACCGGGGTTCTAAAAAAACCTTTTCAGGTTGTGAAATATTAGCGGTTAAAGAGCCAGTATTTTTTTTTAACGGGCGTCTAAAAAAAAGGCGAGTGTTTTCCAACTTTCCATGCAACCAATTGAGGAAAATGCGAATAAAAATAAATGCTGTTAAACCAAAAACAACAGCTAAAGTAATCAGCCCCAAGGTCAAAATGAATTGGTTTAAAGACTGACCTGACACTAAAAAAATTGTTGGCCCGATTAAAGAGAATACCGCCATAATATCTAAAAACGAGTTTTAGGTTCGATCCAGTCTTTGCTGGCTTGACTGCCGAAAACTAGGGGTTTGTCCTCGGTGACTGCTACCGTTTGCCCTGTCATATCAACGGCACAAAGAGGCCAAGATCGATCGCCCAAATTGCCTGCGCGGAACAGAACTTTTCCGGGACAAACTTGACTCCAACCCAACAATACAGCATGAGTGTAAAGACTGCGAGCGGGAGCAACGGTATAAGTGTAATTATCATTTTTGTCCCAAATGACACCGTAGTCGGACATATCGGAAGAGTTGAAAAGTGCTTCAAATTCGCGGGCAAGAATGCGGGAACCGTCTTGATTCCAAGAAACAGGCACTAAAATGGCGATCGTCCCGGACATATCTGTATCATCGCTAGCATACATCCCACTTTCTGCCAGTGGCGAAGCAGCCGCCACTGTTTGCAGTTCGCCGGTTTTGAGATTTTCCACAAACATGACACTGCTAACCCGACACCGGGAGAATTCCGGCTGCACTTGCAACTCAATTCGACTGTAAGCTGCGTATTGGCCGTTAGTTGAAACTAGGGATGGACTGCGATAATAGCGGAGGCCTGTGCCGGCAGTGGAACTCACTTTAGCATGAGTGGCAGTAATCCATTCCCAAGGAACGGGATAAGGACTATTTAAAGGGTCAGTCATCGGTTTTTTTTCCAAAAGTTTTACTGAAAAATCCAACAGATTCAGGCTGGCACGCAACAGACTAGAAACCTGGTTTCTGCCTCGATGCTTCGTCACTAAACCCCAGATTTATAGAAACCGGGTTTCTTTTTTAGATTTTAGATGGGAGGGCACATCTCAAATCTCAAATCTCAAATTTCCAATCGGATAGGTAAGATAGTATCGAAATTAATCTGGTATGTACACCGAGAGGGATGAAATATGACGCGATCTTTTAACCAAAAACCTTCAATCCCCCCCACTCGCGTCTCCAAGTCGCGGGGTAAAGGTTTGCTTGTACTGTCGCTGATTTTTCGACTGCTGCTGCTGGGGGTGGGCAGCGGTTTTGCGTGGGTTTTGGGGATGACGATCGCTCAAATTTATCCGTCAGGCGCGACGGAGATGCCGCTGGCAGAGAGATTGCTGCGTGTTACTCAAAATGTGACCTCCAGCCCGAAACGCGCCCCAGCAACGCCAATTCCGGCGCTTCCGCCACCAACCGCTACACCTACTCCCCAGTCAAAAGTCAGTCCTGCCCAGAGAGAGAAATTGCAGTCGGATTTGAGACAGTTGCAGGGCGAACTCAACGCGCTGATTGGTCGCACGGCGGCTTTGGAGAGTCAGTTGGGCACCAGCCGCCCGACGGAAACTTTGGAAAAGCGTTTGCAGTTGATGTCGCGGGAATTGGCGGGGTCGGAAACGGCGGCAAGTGTTGCGCCTGCTTTACCGGCGATCGGCAGCAGCCCGAGTCTGAACCCTGAAACGGTGAATACTACGCCACAGAATGCGAATAATCCGGTGTTTGGGGGGGATGGGCTGATGGTGACTCTACCCAGCGATGTTTTGTTTGATACTGGCAGCATTTCTTTGCGCGCGGGAACGAATGCGATTTTGGACAATTTGGTGGCGGAGTTGGGCAATCACGAGGGGGCAACTGTGCGCGTTGCGGGCCACACTGACGACGCGGGGGAAGCGGGGGACAATCGCAATGTGTCGTTTGCGCGGGCTCAGGCTGTGGTGCAGTATTTGTCTGGTGTGCTAGGTCAGAAGTATCATTGGGTGGCGATCGGCTATGGGGAAAGTCGCCCTTCGGTAGACAATAGTTCGGATGCTAATCGGCAGCGCAACCGCCGCATTGAAGTGGCAATTAATCCTTAGTCAGCGGACTTGTTGGTACTAGATTTATTGCATGAATCTTTGATTGATAGTCAACGGCAGATGTAAGGCAGATAAACACGGATAAACGCAGATAATTTCCACAGAGGTGAGCAAATGCTTGCAATTGGAGTCTACTGCGTTGTAATTCTCAAGGCGTAAGCTGCTATCACGCCGAAGGTGTAAGAGGTGGCAAGTCAGAATTATTTTTAGCCTGATCTATTGCCTCTCGATGTTCGCTCCTAAGTTTTGGTTTTAAATACAAGTTCTCAATCAAAGCTGCCACTCCCGCAAACCAAGGCGGCACAATTACAGCTCCAATAATTCCTAATACTTGAACGCCGCCCAATACAGACAGCAATTGATATAAAGGATGCACCCCAACCGATGAACCAACTAGCAAAGGATCTAGTACGTAAGTTTCTAAATTCTGGATAATTACAAATAACAGTAATACCCACAAAAGTACCCAGCCACCTTTAGCTAAGGCTACTATTAATGCTGGTCCTGCTCCCAACACTGGGCCGATGAAGGGAATCAAGTTGGTAACACCTGCGATCGCACCCAAGCCTAAAGCGAATTCCGGCATTCCCAAAATGCTCAAACCTGTGGTAATAAATATCCCTAAAATGCCCGAAACTAACACTCGCCCGCGAATATAACTCCCCATTCTTTGACCGATTGGCGCGGCTTGTGCGGCTAATCTTGTGTCCCAAGGTTTAGGGAAAAATTGCACCAAACTTTTGATTAGTGTGTCGCTGTCGGCTACCATGTAACCTGAAATAAATAATGCTAAAACTAGGCTGAAGACCCCACCTAGAATGCCTCTCGTTAAACTGTACGATCGCAAAACCAGTTGTTGGCTCGATCGAATCAGCCAATTAGTCAGCGATTGAGTGTCCACCAACTGACCCACCAAGGTTGGGGCATCGTCGGTTAGGCGACTCAATAAATTAGTTGCCACAGTTCGCAAACTTTCAACATAGAGTGGTAACTGTCGCAGCAGTAACTCTATTTGTTCGATTACCGTGGGGCCGATTAACACTACCGTCCCGCTAAATCCACCGATGAGAGTTAAATAAACCATAATCACCGCCAGCCAGCGCGGAACCCTCATCGTTTGGGCCCAATTAACGATCGGGACGATCGAAGCAGCCAGCACGACTGATATCATTAGAATTACTAGCAGGCTCCGCAATTGCCACAGCAGCACTAGCAGCAAGGACGATGCTACAATTAGCAGCAAGTTAGGTAAAGAAATAGTTATCCGCTGTTCTGACATAATTAAGTAATAAAGGTTTGTATTCGCGCTTATGTCCTCCCGCAGGGCGGGTTTATTTATCTTGTCAGTTACCAAATATATGTCGGGTAAAACCCACACCTACTCATATTATAATAAAAAGTAACATCGGCACCACAAAAATAATATGCAACCACAATATTCCACCCAAAATTTCTCCCCGATTTCCTCTATAAAGTCACCAACGCTATTTTACGAATGGCAAAATTATCGGTGTGCTTATGAACTTTATAACCCAACTACTGCGACAGAAGATAGCATCCCTTTGTTATTAATTCATCCGATAGGAGTTGGTTTGTCAAGAATCTTTTGGCATAGATTTTGTGATAATTGGTACCAAGCAGGGAACACTAATCCGATTTACAATCCCGACCTGTTGGGCTGCGGCGATTGCGAAATGCCGGCTGTGGCTTGCTATCCAGACGATTGGGCCGCACAGTTGCAGTATTTCTTGGAAACTGTAGTCAAAAAACCTGCGATCGTACTCGTGCAAGGTGCTTTACTGTCTGTAGGCTTGGCTTTAGCAAAAATGCAGCAGGAAAGCGGCTCAAATTTAATTCGCGGCTTAGTCCTCGCGGGGCCTCCCGCTTGGGCTGTGATGAACAAACATTCGACCGAAAGACAGCAAAGAATTGTCTGGAATTTGTTAAATTCTCCCTTGGGAAACGCTTTTTACCGCTACGCCAGACGCGCTGAGTTTTTGCGTTCTTTTTCAGTGAAACAACTGTTTGGCCATGCGGCCCAAGTGGACAGCGAATGGTTGGATGCTTTGCAGGCTGGGGCAGCAAATCCTGACAGCCGTCACGCCGTTTTCTCGTTTTTAGCGGGGTTTTGGCGCCAGGATTATAGCGGTACAATTCAAAAGTTCGATCGCCCCGTACTCGTTGTGATGGGAGAAAAAGCCTCAAGCATCAGTCAAGCGGGTAAGGAAGAGAAACCGGATGAAAGATTAGCGCAATATTTAGCCCATTTTCCCAATGGGGAAGGTTTATTAATGCCGGGGCGCAATGTTTTGCCTTATGAATCCACCGCAGAATTTGTCGCGGCTGTTGCGGAGTTTGTCAATGGGAGTTTTTAACGGCAGATATCAGCAGATGAACACAGATGAACGCGGATGGAATTTCATCTGCGTTCATCCGCGTTCATCTGGGGTTAAAAAACTCTAAATTTCAACTCCGGTGCCAGATGGTTGTACCATCCTTTTGATCGATCAAAGTAATGCCCCGATCCTTAAGTTCATTGCGAATGCGATCGCCCTCAGCGAAATTCTTAGCTTTCCGGGCCTCCTTCCGCTGCTGAATCATCGCCTCAATCTCCCCATCAGTTAATCCGCTAATCACTTCAAGTTTATTAATACTCATGTTCGAGTTATCGGTATAGAGAGTTGCACTTAGCGGGAAGCTTATGCTAAATCCTAAAACTCGGGCTAACTTAACAAGATTCTGCCACTTTTGTTGCAACACTTCCGAAGGCATTTCCGTTTTTCCCCCATGTACAATTATATTGCTTTCGCGCCGCAATTCCTTCGCCAATTCAAACATAACAGCTAAAGCATTAGGAGTATTGAAATCATCATCCATTGCTGCTCTAAATTGCTGTACAGCCTCACTCTCCACTATGGGCAATTTCAGAATTTTATCTAAATCCCAGCCCAATTGGGGACCGTGCACAGAACCAAAAACTAGGCTTTCTTCAAGAGTATGCCAGCCATTTTTTGCGGAGGCGATCGCCTCTTCGGTAAAATCTATTTGACTGCGATACTGCGCCATCAACACAAACAGCCTCACCGCCATCGGTTCCACCGCTTTTGACTTCTCGCTTTCACTCTTACTCCCCCCCTTACCAAGGGGGGGCTGGGGGGGGTTAGATTCCAAATCACCCGACCAATTCCCATCCAACAAATCGCGAATTGTAATAAAATTGTGCAAAGATTTCGACATCTTTCTGCCCTTGACCGTCACAAAAGCATTGTGCATCCAATAATTAGCAAGTGACTTGCCCGTCGCGGCTTCAGATTGAGCAATTTCGTTTTCGTGGTGCGGGAAAGTTAAATCGGAACCGCCGCAGTGAATGTCAATAGTTTCGCCCAAGCAATCGCGCACCATAGCCGAACATTCGATGTGCCATCCGGGGCGACCTTTTCCCCAAGATGAATCCCAAGCAGGTTCTCCCGGTTTAGCGCTTTTCCACAGAGCAAAATCAGAGGAATCTTGCTTTTTTTGAGCTTCTCTTTCTACGGTTTCTAATCTACCGCTAGCCCCAGCCTGCATTTCTTCCAACTTGCGGCCGGAAAGTTTTCCGTAATCGGCAAACTGCCTCACGTTGTAGTAAACGTCGCCGCTGGAAGCATAGGCATAACCTTTATTTTCTAATTCGTGAATCAGCCGTTTAATGCCGTCCATTGTATGCGTGGCGCGGGGATATTCATCGGCCCTGAGAATATTCAGCTTGTCCATATCTACGAAATATTCATCAATGAAGCGTTCCGCCACGGCTTCCATTGTTGAATTTGTTTCGCGGGCGCGATCGAGAATTTTGTCGTCAATATCTGTAAAATTCTGCACGTAGCGCACATCGTATCCCCGCCACATCAGATAACGCCGCACCATGTCCCACACAATGTAAGCGCGGGCGTGGCCCACGTGGCAGTAATCGTATACCGTAACGCCGCAGCAATACATCCGCACCTTTCGTGGTTCGAGGGGTTCAAAAGGTGATTCGCGACGGGTCAAGCTGTTGTAAAGCGTTAGGGGCATGGGATTTGAGATTTGGGATTGATGTACTGCTCTAATTTATTATATTGCGGTTGGTGAATCTTTCGGTGTCATTACCAAACATCTGTTAAATCTAAGACAAATCCCGGTAACACATCTTCCCCTGACAAAGTGTTGAGATTATCTAATATTGACATCCCGACTTTGCCTGTATATTTCGACTTTCTGGTTTTTGCGATCGATTAACCATCCCAAAATGGCTCCATTTGCGATGTATAGCGGTTCTCAAGAAAGTGAAATACACGGGCTAGTTCGATGCCCCATGCTTTTATGCCCGATGCCCAATCCCCAAGAGCACCTCATGTTACTGAGAAAGGCTATATTCCAGCATTTTTTCTGGCAATGGTTCCAGGTTGTCAGACTTAGAAGGCAATACAGATTCAGAAGAAATAGCGACCTTAGAAGGGAAGAGAGAAAGTAGTACGTCAACAGATGCTAGAATATGTCAGCCCCAAAGTTGCCATTTTTTTATCCAAACAGTAACCAAAACGGTTAAAGGGCGATCGCGCACGCTTAACAGTTATTTACAGTTTGTAGGGGAGGAGTTGACAGTGAAATATAAAGAAAACAATAGTTTCAAAACAGGAGTCAAATGGCTACTGTGGTCGAGTTTTCTCACTCTAGGCATCGGCGGCGGCTTATTTGCCTACGGGTTATATCAAAATCGACCTCCCGAACCCATAGGAGTGCGCTTGATACCCGTCAAACTTGGCGATATTGAAGATACGCTTAATGAAAGCGGCACTATTGAATTGGCTGGTCAACAAACTCTTACATCTCCCGTTAATGCTACTGTTGATGAAGTGTTAGTAAAAATCGGGCAAAATATCACATCTGGTCAGAACTTAATCACTCTTCGTAACCCCGAAAAACAAACAATTCTCAGCCAGCAAGAGTTGGAGATTCAAAAACAAAAACTCACTCTAGAAAGCTCACGCCAAAAACTTGTCGCAGCCCAGGAAACTCTCAGTATCGCCCAAGGGAGACTTCAAAATTATAAATCCGGGCAAAATAACGATTTATTAGAAATCAAAAAGCAGGAAATTGCCTTAGCAAATAATCGCAAAAAAGTTGTTGACGCTGAGGTGGTTTTGGCTGCTGCTGAGCGGAAACTTACCGAGCAAAAAGCCTTAGTTGAAAGAGGTTATATTCCGGCAAATGAGGTGCGATCCCAAGAAGACGAAGTTCGCAAGGCTAAAGTCAGTTTACGAGAGGCACAGTCTCAAATCAACACCGATCTGCTCGAACTCAAAAGTCGGCAAATTAAGCGACAAGATCAAGAGCAAGATCTTCAGGAAAAAGCGATCGCTGCTGAGTCAGGAGTGCGACAAGCTCAGTTAGAGGTTGCTACACATAGCCCCACTCTCCAAAGCTCTCTGCTTGAGTACCGAAAAAAAGAACAGGAACTAAAAAACAATATGGTGACTGCATCTATTGATGGCAAGGTACTTAATATTCAAGTTAAAAATGGCGACGGAGTGCCGCAGGGAAAAGAGCTTTTGACATTAGGCGACCCTTCACAAGAACTGGTAAAACTACAGCTTTCTACGCTCAATGCTGCTAAAGTTAGACCCAAGCAGTCCGCCCGTATCAGCATTATTGGCCCCAATCCTAAGCAGTTTTCAGGAAGAGTAGAAAGCTTGTATATTCTTGCTCAAAGTGGTGATAGTAAAGGAAATGACGACTCTAATCAAGGCAGTCAACCAACGGTTCCTGCAACGGTAAGACTCGATGCTCCAACCCGGACTTTGATTCCAGGGAGTCAAGTGAATGTGGAGATAATTTTGCAGCAGCGCCAGAAGGTAGTAGTTTTAGATACAGAGGTAATTGTGCGATCGGAGTCTAAGCCTTTTGTGTGGATTCGTGACAGTCAAGCCAAAGCCCAGAAACGGTCAGTTACATTAGGTTTAGAAGGGTTAACTCAGGTAGAAGTAACTTCGGGTTTGCGGCCAGGTGACAGTGTTGTGATACCCCCTCCTGAACCTTCCTTAAAGCCAGGAACTCCTATTCAGGAAGAAAAAACAACTAAAAAGAAAGAAAAAACAGACGGTGCCGATCAGGAATAAAAATTAAAGAGTAGGATCAAATTAGCTAATTTTATTAATGTACGAAATGTTGATTTTTGATTTTTAATTACTTATGAGCCTTTCTCCTTTAGACCTCCTCCGCCTTACTTGCATTTCCCTAAGTGGCAATCTTTTGCGCTCTGCCCTAACTACAGTCGGAGTTTTTATGGGTGTAGCTGCGGTCAGCGCAACGCTGCAAGTAGGCAATATTAGTCGCGCCGTAATTGATGAACAACTGGCCAAGCGAGAAGCACCTCAATTTAACATCGGTAGCGAGGATGACTTAGGTTTGAAGTTAGAATATATGGAATTTTTACGGCATCGGCTGAAAGGAATTCAGGCGATTAGCGCCGCAAATGGGTTGGGTTATAACGAAAAAGTTATATTTCAGGCTGAAGAAGCGCAAACTCATATCTTCGCTGTTTCTGAAGATCATTTACTAACATCGGGGCGGCGATTAATGGCGGGGCGTTTTTTTTCCCCTAATGATTTCGCTAATTATCGACCTGTAGTGGTAATTGATGAAATACTGGCGACACAACTTTTTAAAGGTGGCATCAAACCTGTAGATCAGCGCATTTATGCTAACCGTATACCTTACATTGTTGTTGGCGTAATGGAGAGCAAGGAAGGCTTATTTGGCAAACCCGAAGCGGAAATGTGGGTGTCGATGTCGGTTTACAAAGCGATGACAGGTAGCGAGACAATTGAGGAAATTTCGGTGCGCCCTTACAATCTTAAAGATATTAAAGGAATGGAAAAGCAGGCAAAAAAACTTTTGAAGCAGCGCTTTCCCCAGGCAAATGTTTATGTTTGGAACAATGTTAAGAAAATTTTGGAGCAGCAGGAAATTCTGGAACTTGCTTCACAGGGACTATTGGCAGTGGGGGTAATTTCGCTATTGGTGGGAGGGGTTGGTATTGCTAATATTACGATCGCGGCGGTGATGGAACGTACCCCCGAAATTGGTTTGAGACGTGCGATCGGGGCTACTCAGAGAGATATAATGTTGCAGTTTATTCTAGAAGCAGTAATTCTGAGTTTAGCGGGGGGAATTGCTGCTATTGTGACGGTACACGGGTTAACGGTGGTGGTAGCGGATGTTTTTAAGTTGCCTTATAAATTTGACAGCAACACAGCAGCTTTGGCTTTAGGATCGGCATTAGCGGTGGGTGTAGGAGCGGGATTTTTCCCGGCTCTGCGAGCTAGTCAACTCGATCCTGTTAAAGCGCTGCGTCAAGGGTAGTCATCCCGTAGGAAATCGCCATAGCATTACTTGCAGAAATAACTGGAGTTAGCATGACTGAGCAACCGCACGAAGATTATCTCCCAAATAGCGATTCCCCTGCTCGCTACGAGATTCCTTGGATATTTCGTTTTAGCCTAGTTATGGTTGCAAGCTGTGGGCTATTGGCGATATTTGCTGTTGCTTTTAAGTCGAGTTCAACAGTCAAAACTGATGTTAGCTCTAAATCTGCGATCCCGCCCAAAATTCTGCCACTTACCACTAAAAAACATCTCCCACACATCCAAAATCCACCGCAAAATCAGGCGCTCATTAAACCCCCAAATCAGAGAGAAACGCTAACTACAAACCAGAGAATAGTTATTCCTCAATTCCCCGGCGAAAATCCAACAAGTAAAATCAAACCCTCACCAATTCCCAATTCCCAATCCCCAATTCCCAATTCCCAAGTATTAACAACTTCTACTACTCAAAAAAAACCTGTTCAACCAGAATCAATAGTAATTTCTGAAGCTCCACTAAATCCAGAAATAACAGCAGAACCCATACCGGAAAATAGCCAAGAGCCAACTATTCAACAGCAATTTATAGCGGATGAATTAGGGGTTGAACTGACACTCCAGGAAGTTGTATTTTTAGGCTTAGAAAACAACAGAGATATCAAAAATCAATACCTCGAACGCATCGTCCAAAAACAAGATTTAGCCGTAGCAGAAGGCTTATTTGTCCCTAGTTTTACACCGAGACTATCCGTGTCATCAATTCGTTGGAGGAATGGGGGAAGAGTCGCCACTACTGGCGAAGTCGATTTATCGGCCCAGGTGAGTGTCAAAATTCCCACAGGAGGGAATATAAGTTTTGTTTGGAGTAGTAAACAAGGACAAGATGCGAATGGTTTTGGCATTAATAGTGAAGGTTCTTTAAGTCAAAATCTCACGTTAAATTTTACCCAACCTCTGTTAAGGGGAGCTGGAGTTGCTGTCAATCGAGCACCAATTGAGATTGCTCGCCTGAGTGAAAAAAGAAATATTCTGAGTTTGAAATCGAGGCTAATTGATACAATTACTCAAGTAATTTTAACCTATCGAGAGTTGATTAAGGCTCAGGAACAAGTTAAAATTTCACAAAGTTCTCTGGAAAGTGCCCGTCAGCAATTGGAGATTAATCAGGTTTTGATTGAGGCAGGAAGGGTAGCAAAAGTTGAGATTTTTACAAGTGAAAAAGCTGTGGCAGATCGGGAAGGGACAGTATTAGCTAGTGAGGAGCAACTGAAGAAGGCAAGATTAGCACTGCTGCAAGTTCTAGACCTCGATCGCAATCTTAATATAATAGCAAGAGAAGATGCTGCCGTACAGACTAACCCTCTGGATTTCTCTAATATTCTACCATTAGCTCTGTCAAATCGTCCTGATTATTTACAAGTACAGATCGAGCGGGAAATCGCTAAATATAAATTGCTAGTAGCGGAAAATAATCGAAAATGGCAATTGGATGTAAATGCAAGTATTAATAATAATAATAATGCTACTAATCTTTCAGACAGCAGCTCGGATTTGAGAGCGGGACTGGTTTTGACTCGCGAATTTGGAAATAGAGAAATTGAGCGAGAGTTTCAGAATAGTCGTGTTAAGCTATTACAAGCTGAGAATAAGTTAAAGGAGTACAATCAAAAGCTGGAAGTTGAGGTCAAAAATACAATTCGAGATATAAATTTGAATCTTAAGCAAGTAGAACTAGCTCAAAAATCAAGGGAGTTAGCGGAAAAGCAATTAAAAATAGAGCAAGAGAAAAGAACATTGGGAGTGGGAAGTCCTCGGAGTATCGATATTGTGAATCTTCAGAAGGATTTAATAGATGCTAGAAATGCAGAACTTAATGCGAGAATTGCCTATTTTAATGCTTTGACAAATCTTGATAAAATAATAGGTACTACTTTGGAGACTTGGCAGGTGAGGATTGAAAATGAAGAATGATGTTAGTTAGTTGTTATCGGATTGAATGAGACTTGTCAGTAATTCCAACCAGCCTCCATCGGATCGGGAGCGGTAGAATCAGCCGTCAAGCAGATAGGTACAAGGCTAAAAATTTCATTCTTCACAGTAGAAATCTGAAAGTGTTTCTCAAATGTTACAACTGCGTTGTGCCTACTTGAATGGTTAATTTGCAGTCTAATATTTTTGCAAAATCGGGATGCTCGCGCGAAGCCTTCTTGTTAGAAGGATTATATAGAAAGTCTTCCACTTTGTCATATTCGCAAAGACATATCCATTCTAAACGATCGCCCCCACCCTCCAAACCCATCAAAAGCCCCCTATCCCCATTTGTCATCCAATCCTGACATTCGCTTCAACATCGATCCCCCAAACCTCTAATATGTCAAGATTCCCTGACAAAGTGATCCCCAAAATCACGAAAATGCGTATAACTACCCAGGATTGAGGCAAAAGACCCCTTGACCCGATCGCAACTTGTCTGCAACATTAAGTCATGACAAAGCGATCCCAAAGAAATGCTTGGATTAAGCAGCCCTGGGAGTCGAATAGCGCGTGTGCTGCCAGCACAGCGTTGCTAGCAGCACCGATCGCACTCACAAAATCGATCTTGTCAATCAAGAATCGACAGATAAAGCTTTATTTAGATCTGACGGTGCGCGCAGAAGCCAAGAAGTCACAACCCTCGATCGCATTCGGGAAAAGACAAGCTAAAAACAAGCAAGGCTTCAAAGGTTGGAGAGATTTGGAAGCTCGATCATATTTGCATTTAAAAGAGTTTCTAACTCAAAAAGTCAACACATTTGTGTTGAAACGAAAAATCTAACCCGCCATCCCAAATTAGTGGAGAACAAACTCATGGCAAAAGAACGCCCACCATTAGAAGAGATGACTTTGCGACAACTCCGCAGAGTTGCTAGCGAATGTGGAGTCTCTCGCTACAGCCGGATGCGGAAATCGCAACTTCTGGCATCAATTCAAGAAATTCAGCGCACCAAATTTTCATACAGTCCATCTCGCAAACTAGAGGCACAAGAAGCAGTGGAAGCAGCAAAGTTTGAACTCGGTCAAGAAGATAGAACCGGCGGTTCTTTGTCATCTGTAGATGAAGGTTTAGCAGATTTGCCCAACGGCTACGGCGAAAGCCGGGTTGTTTTAATGCCCCGCGACCCTGAATGGGCCTACACTTACTGGGACATCCCCAACGATCGCAAAGAAGAATTGCGTCGCCAAGGAGGACAGCAACTCGCCCTGCGGATCTACGACGTTACAGATGTTAACCTCGACAACCAAAGCCCGCACAGCATTCAAGAATATCCCTGCGACGAACTGGCGCGGGAATGGTATGTGCCAATCCCCGTGAGCGATCGGGACTACGCGATCGACATCGGCTACCGCTGTGCAGATGGCCGCTGGCTGGTATTAGCTCGATCGGCCCAAGTCCGCGTTCCTCCCGTCTATCCCAGCGACTGGATTGAAGATCAATTCATCACCCTCGATTGGGAAGAAGAGTTGCAAGGCAAAACCTTCGCGGAACTGGTTCCTCCGGCCAAGAAAGTCGCACAAGCAGTCAATGGCAATGGTTACAGCACCAGCAACGCCATCTACGAACAAATCTTCGGCATGGCAGAATCTGCTGAATCCCTGCGCGTAGCGGGTTCTGTCTTCGGTTCCATGCAGCACGTCGCCGGTTCCGTCCAGCAAGTCGGCATCCACGAACAAGCTCTAAGTTCCTACGTGTTCCCCTCCGGCGTCGGAATGTGGGCTGCTCCCACCATGTCCGGCCTCACCGCGTCGGGTGTCGGTATGTCCGGCCTCACCATGTCGGGTGTCGGTATGTCCGGCCTCACGATGTCCGGTTTCGGTATGTCAGGTGTTGGTATGTCGGGAGTTGGCTTCGCCGCCCCGATGCGCCCCCGCCAGTTCTGGTTAGTTGCTGATGCCGAACTGATCGTTTACGGTGCCACCGAACCCGACGCTACCGTCTACGTAGGCGGACAGCCGATTAAACTCAATGCTGACGGCACTTTCCGCTTCCAGATGTCCTTCCAAGACGGCTTAATCGACTATCCGATTTTTGCAGTAGCAGCAGACGGCGAACAAAACCGCGCCATCCACTTGAAATTCAACCGCGAAACTCCAGAACGGCGCACCAATACTAAGGAAGATGCTGTTGTGGAATGGTTGGGCTAATCGCAAAGGTCGAAAGGTCGATCGAGCGGCGGGCGCTCATGCAGGTTTGTGCCAATTTTTGAACCATCACAAGGCATAGCCCCAGCCGATCGTGATTTGTTAAGGTTAATCCCAGACAACAACCCATAACACCCCCTATACACCGTTCTCCTGTTTTGAGGAGCGGTGTTTTTTGTATTTAGAAGCAAGAAGGAAGTTCGGCAGCGGATTCTGTAACGGATGTAACGGATACACGGAAAAAGGAAGAAGGAAGAAGGAATAGGGAATAAGCTGTTACGCATTTAAATTGGAAATTCGGGACAGGCTAGAAGCCCGTCCCACAAAAGTTTTATTGATTTTTGACACACAATTTAAATGTTGAACAGCTTAGGGAAGAACGAATAGGGAATAGGTAATAGGTAATAGGGAATAGGGAAGAAGTTGCAATCAACCGTTTATGTTTGTGCGATTAAGAACGTCCTAATCATCTTGGCGGTTGCTATAAAAAACCCGGTTGCTGGGTGTCAAAAGTGTGTAATACAAAATCCGGCTTTAATACCCCGTTGATTCTGTAGTCTCAAGCGAGAGGGACGAAAGTTTGACTCTTGAGCGGTTTCAACCGCCGACTTTTATCAAGTCAGCCAATTCTCTCAATATCTATCTGTAGATAGATGTTTACTTAAATCCCATTCTAGCTAGTTAAATAAAAATTTGCACTCTTCACTCAAGGATTATTAAGTAAGCTAAAGTTTACTTAAACTTTTATTGCACAAATTCACTAAATCCAGCGAAACAAAAGAAAGCGAGTTATGAGAGAAAGAAGGCGATCGCCCAGCCACTTCTCAAAAACAAATGCAAAAAATCAATTCCCCGCCGCAAGGAAGGCAGAAGCCTCGCCTTTTAGCCTTATTCGCTGTCACATTAGCCACCGTCTTGCTTTTATTTATTCTGCCGGCACTGACTCAACAGCCAGTCGTGCTCACCATGTTAATGCAAGGCCAAGACATTGTTAACTGGAGACCCTTTGTCAAAGAATTTGAACAGAAAAACCCCGACATTCGCATCAACCTCATAGAAGGGCCTTTTGACACCAACCTCATAGAAAATCTTTACACATCTGCCTTTCTTTTAGGCGAGTCGCCCTACGACATCATCAACATGGATATTGTCTGGGTTCCCAAATTTGCAGCCGCAGGTTGGGTAAGGGATTTGACAGACAGAATTTCCCCCGAACAAGTATCAAAATTCATCCAAGGTAACGTAGAAGGCGGGCGGTATCGGGGCAAACTTTACCGAATTCCCCACGCTTCCGATGCCGGAATGCTTTATTACCGCAAAGACATTTTAGAACAAGCGAAAATTCCAGCGCCAAAAACCTTTGAAGAGATGGTAAAAATCTCTCAAAACTTGCAAAAACAGGGAAAAGCAACTTGGGGTTATCTGTGGCAAGGCAAACAATACGAGGGAGTATCTGCGATGTTTGTCGAAGTGCTCTCCGGTTTCGGTGGCTTCTGGGCTAACCCGCAAACTTTTGAAGTTGGGTTAGATAAACCCGAGGCAATTAAAGCAGTGGAATTTCTCAAAAAAACGATCGCCTCCGGCATTTCTCCTCCGGGTGTCACCACCTACGGCGAAGAAGAAACCCGGCTGTTGTTTCAAAACGGCAAAGCGCTGTTTTTGCGAAACTGGCCGTATGTTTGGAAGCTGGCAAATGCCGAAGGATCGAATGTTAGAGGCAAAATTGCGATCGAGCCAATGCTCAGCAGTACGGGTAAAACGGGCGGTTCCTGCTTGGGTGGCTGGGGCTGGGGAATTGCCAAAACCTCAAAACATCCAGAACAAGCGTGGAAAGCAATTAAATACCTTACCAGCGAGGAAACCCAGCGCAAATTTATTTTAGAAACCGGTTTAGTTCCCAGTTACAAATCCCTATTTACCAACAAAGAAATAGTCGCCAAATATCCCCACTACCCGCAACTGCTAAAAGTAGTGGAACGGCCAGCTTTGCGCCCGCCCCTGGCACAATACGCTCAAGCTTCTGATATTTTGCAGCGTTATTTGAGTTCAGCTTTTACCGGGAGAATGAGTGCAGAACAAGCAATGAAAGCAGCAGCTAGCGAAACTCGCAATTTATTAGGCAGTTTGAAACAACCCAAAGCTTCGTAAATTTGACATCTTGCCTCTGTCAGCAACAGGCAAGATGCCTGTTCCACAAAGAGTTAATTCTTTTATTGTGGGGTGGGCATCTTGCCCGCCCGAACAGGCAAGATGCCTGTTCCACAAAAAGTTAATTCAATTGTGGGATGGACTTCTAACCCCAAAAAATAAATTAAAGGTGAGAAATATGCAATTAGACAAGATGCGACAGCGCGAACAAAAAACCGGATGGATATTAGTAGCACCCGCTTTAATAATTCTGATGCTAGTATTTGCTTACCCAATATTACGCGCTTTTTGGCTGAGTTTATTCACCCAAAACCTCGGTACAGAATTAAAACTGGTTTTTTCCGGTTTTGCTAACTACAGTCGAATGTTAGGGGACGGGCGTTTCTGGCAAACTTTAGGCAACACCACTGTATTTACAGTCGTCTCTGTTTTGCTGGAATTAATTCTCGGTATGGGCATTGCCTTAGTCTTAAATCAATCTTTCACAGGGCGGGGCATTGTTCGCACAATCTCCTTGCTACCTTGGGCGCTGCCGACTGCACTGATGGGAGTAGCTTGGGCGTGGATTTTTAATGACCAATACGGCGTAATTAACGACATTTTGAGACGATTAGGATTGATTCAAAATAGCATTAGCTGGCTGGGAGATCCGACTTTGGCAATGATGGCAGTAATTACAGCAGATGTGTGGAAAACGACGCCCTTTGTCAGCTTGCTTTTGCTAGCGGGATTGCAGTCAATTCCAGGTGATTTGTACGAAGCACACGCGATTGACGGCGCGAGTAGCTGGCAGAGTTTCCGTCAAGTTACCGTGCCCCTGCTGATGCCCCAAATTGTGATTGCTTTGCTGTTTCGATTTGCCCAGTCTTTCGGCATTTTTGACTTGATTCAGGTGATGACGGGAGGGGGGCCGGCGGGGGCAACGGAGACGGTTTCTATCTACATTTACAGCACGGTGATGAGGTATTTAGACTTCGGCTACGGGGCGGCTTTGGTGGTGTGTACTTTTTTGATGTTAGTGGCAGCAGTTGCGATCGCCGCTTACCTGTTATCGAGAGCCCGCACCAATGCAGCAGGAGGAAACTAAGATTATTTTAGATTTGGGATTTGAGATTTTAGATAACCAACAGTTGCACTTTTATTTCATTGGTATAAATTATGTCGATCGCCCGCGAACAACCCACCAAAAAAACCTTTGACATCCGCCAATTAATCTTGCCAATCTCAGCACTCTTAATCGTCGCATATTTCCTCGCACCTATTATCTGGCAGGTGCTAACTTCTTTTAAAGTAAATCCAGATATTTCGGCGATTCCCAACATCTACATTCCCAAACGAATTACTTTCGAGCATTACCTGTCCCTTTTCCAACGTCGCCCGTTTGCACTTTACATTTTAAATAGCGCTTTTGTTTCCATTACTTCAACATTGCTGTGTTTAGCAGTAGGCGCTCCCGCAGCATACGCTTTAGCCCGGTTGCGGCTGTGGGGGGAGAGAATCATCCTGGCAACTGTGACGATAGTTACCCTATTTCCGGCGGTGCTGCTATTTTTAGGACTTCTAGAAATTGTCAAAGCTTTGGGTTTAGGGAATAATTATTTAGCATTAATTATTCCTTACACCGCGATCAATCTGCCGCTGACAATCTTGGTGATGCGGAGTTTCTTTCAACAGTTGCCAAAAGATTTGGAAGATGCGGCTAAAGTTGACGGATACAACACTTTTCAAATGCTGTGGCAAATCGTGCTACCGATGACATTCCCAGCGTTAGTCACAACTGGAATTTTGACGTTTATTTCAGCTTGGAACGAGTTTATATTTGCACTGACATTTATGACGCGCGAATCTCTAAAAACAATCCCCGTTGCCACGGCTCAGCTCAGCGGGGTGTCAGTATTTGAGATTCCTTACGGGCCGATCGCCGCAGCTACCGTTTTGGGAACTTTGCCCTTGGTTTTGCTAGTTTTGGTGTTCCAGCGACGCATCGTTCAAGGTTTAACAGCCGGGGCTGTAAAAGGATAAATCGATTTTAGATTTTAGATTTTAGATTTTAGATTTTAGATTGAACTGGTTCCTGGGTTCTGGCTGGGAACGAGTCAAACAACACAGTCAACAGTCAACAGTCAACAGTCAACAGTCAACAGTCAACAGTCAACACTTTAAAAATCATGGCAAAATTGCAACTAAAAAACCTCAATAAAACCTACAGCCCTAAAGTAGTACCCGTAAAAGACATTAGCTTAGATGTTAGCGAGGGCGAATTTCTGACTTTGCTGGGGCCCTCGGGATGCGGAAAATCTACGACACTGCGGTTAATTGCAGGGCTGGAACAGCCAACTAGAGGCGAGATTAGAATTGGCGATCGCAATGTCACTTATCTCAGACCGGGCGATCGCGATATTGCAATGGTTTTTCAAAGTTACGCGCTGTATCCGCACATGACAGTGTACGAGAATATGGCATCGAGCCTCAAACTTCGCAAAATCTCCTCCAGTGAAATCAATCGGTTAGTGACGGAAGTTGCCGCATCCCTCGGATTGACGGAATTAATCGATCGCAAACCCGGAAAACTATCAGGCGGACAGCGGCAGCGAGTCGCCCTCGGCCGCGCATTAGTGCGCCAACCGGAAGTATTTTTGCTCGACGAACCTTTGAGCAATCTCGACGCATTATTGCGGGAAAAAGTTAGGGCAGAACTCAAACAATTATTTTCCTCCCAAAAAGCTCCTGTAGTCTACGTAACTCACGACCAAACCGAAGCAATGACGCTTTCTACAAAGGTCGCAGTTCTCAACAGCGGCAACGTGCAGCAACTCGATCCGCCACACTTAATTTATACCCGTCCTGCAAATCAGTTTGTAGCCGGTTTTGTGGGCAGCCCGCAAATGAATTTGCTCGTGCTTAAATGCCAGGGAAATTTTGCTAAGTTGGGGGATTTTCGAGTTCCACTCCCAAATATGCCGACTGTGCCACCAGAAATTGTTTTAGGAATTCGCCCGGAACACGTCGGCTTTGCAGATGCTGAGGCCGGCAATATACCGGGCCCAGACGCCATTAAAGGTGAGGTTTATTTAGTGGAAAACTTGGGAATGCAAAATTTAGTTAGCGTCCGAGTTAAAGGCGTGGACTCAGTAACGGTGCGGGCTTTGCTGCCCAATGACCGCCACTGGAATTCAGAAATTGTAGAGCTGGTTTTCCCGCCTCAGTTGCTGCACTGGTTTGACGTGAAAACGGGCGATCGCTTGCAATAAGAATTTGCCCTGCATAGCATGATTGATTAGAAATGGTCTAACCCTGTGCTGAAAAATATTTTTTTTGCTTATAACTAAGTTATGACTTTAGTTAGAGGTAGAACTCTTTGGCTGCTGTTAAGGTGATATTCATGTGTGAAAAAGCTAATTGGCTGACACATAGGTTGCGTGTTTACCAGATTTTATCGCTAACCTATAACTCTATTTATGTGGTTAATGGCAAGTTGAAGCTAACTTGGCTTTCCCTCGCGTTAACTGCTGATTTTGGAGGAAGTCAATTAGTAAATGAAAAAATGTTGAAAATTATCACCAATCAACTTAGGGAGTATGACCGAGATGAATTTGATTTCCACAGCCATTGCTCGCATTAGTTCCCTGCTTAAGGGCTTTCAAATCAAGAGTTTTTTGAGTGTTGTCCTAGTCGGTTTTCTGCTTCTGACAACAAATGTTGATTCGGCGCGCAGTAACCAAGGTTTTGGCGGGCAAGCCAGCTCAAAGGCCGATCTAAACAATTCTGAAAGACCCCAAACAACGCGGGAATGGAGGCAAGAAGCTCGCGAAACGTCAGACTCTCCGGGCGAACGAGCTCAGAAGATTGGACAAGAGGCAGGAGCAGCCGTGAAAGAATTCGGTGAAATGTACCAAGACACTGCTAAGAGAAGTGTCAGCGAATTAAAGGGTAAGTAGGTCCAGCTAAAAAAATCTAACACTGAGAAACCTGATTGCTGTAGGGGCAGGCTCAAGAGTGTTCCCCCTTGCGGGTTTCTCACCTCGTGAACAGTTTGACGTTTAAATAGGTTGAGCTACTTAATACGGCAGAGACAATCAAGTAGGCGAGCATAAATAAACTCAGGCTGACGTTCATAAACCCGGTTTCTCCTGTGAAACTGGGTTTTTGATTAGGAAGCTTTTTATGTTAAATTAAATCAAAGTCGCGTTAAAAACCCCTTGATAAGACTCGGCGGTTGAAACTGATATATTGCAAAATTCTCAATCAGCATTTCAAGGGCGTTGCTCAGAGCAACGGCCCACAATAAAATTGAAGTATGAGTGGAACAGGCCGGAAAGCTGGTTCATGAAAATGCTACTCTTGGGTCAGTTAAAACCGCTTTTCACCTCAAATTCCTATCTAGCTTCGATCGCCCCTGGAATGCGAGTTCGATGTCAAACCCCACAAACTTTTGTCCCTCTCGCTTGAGACTAAGAAATAAGCGGTAAGGCACTTAGGTTGCACCCTACATATAAAAGTTCCGCATAATTCCTGATGAATAAACATTTTAACAGTCTTTGCTTGACCGGCCTGCTGTTCATCCTGCCTGTTTGTCCGGCAACAATTGCCCGCGCTCAACTTCCCGAAACTTCGGATACTAACGCCAAGCAAACACATCTCCTCAAAGATGAACTGTATTTTGGGTTAACTAAACCGGGAGGCGAAACAATTTCTGAAGCAGAATGGCAGGAGTTTGTCAGCGCAGTTATTACCCCTCGCTTTCGGGAGGGGCTAACGGTATTAGACGGAGCGGGGCAATTTCTCAACAGCTCGGGAATTCTGATTCGAGAAAACTCTAAAATAGTTATTTTGATTTATGAAAGTAGCCAGGAAAAAAATCAAGCTATTAATGAAATTATCGAAACTTACAAGCGCACTTTCCAGCAAGAATCTGTGTTGCGGGCTACCAGCGAAGTTAAGGTTTCTTTCTGATGCGGTTATCCAATCAGTGTATTTATGATATTATTTGTGCTGAGCAAGGTCATACCCTCAAAGATGAGTAGGGTGCTGGTGCAAGAAAAATCATAATTTTTGGGTATCGATCGCACACTGCAACAAGTCGTTAGAAAAACCTGCCCAGGAGAAAACAAAAACATGACGAACGACGGCAACCAAAAAGCTGAACCGCCGGAAAGCGAGGATTCAAAAGATTTGGACGGTATGGCGAAAGCTTTTATTGTGAGCGTGGCTTGGTCTTACGCAGAAGCATTGGAGCGAACGAAACGATCGCAAAATCCACAGGAACCAGGGCCGGAATCTCCGACAGAACAAGTCGAACGCGATTCTGAAAAAAATTAAGGAAAGACTATTAATGCGATCGATTTGCCAAACTATCTGTGCGATCGAACGCAATAGTCAATTAGCTGTTTTGAGTTAAGAACAATCAACTCAGAACAGCGAACTGTGCAGATTAATCCGGATTTGTATTGGATTTTACAATAAAGAAACTGAAAGCCCCGTGACCCTTCAACAAGCTCAGGAAAAGCTTTAGTCCGGGGATGACAACGGCGTTGCAGGTGCGAACCTCAACTTATATCTATGCCTAAAAGAAATTTAAACTAAACAAAGTACGGTTTTACCGCTACAGTGTACAAAACAAATAACCAATTTTTAGATCGGTCTCATGTCTAATTCAAAAATGATTGGTAAAGCGATCGCAGGTAGCCTTTGCTTGGGCATCCTCATTAGCTTCAACGCCTCAGTCGGCCCCGCATCCGCAGCAGCACCAACAATTGCTCAAGCTACACCCCCGGCCGCCAGCAACATCGACACGCAACTCCTAGGCCAATGGCAAGGCACAGTCCCCTCCGGTCAGTCTTTCACCTTCGTCTTTGCCCCAGAAGGCAAATTGTTTCTCATGGCTAAAGGCCCCGACGGAGCCGCCCGCGCCAAAGAAATGAGGTACAAAGTTAATCTCGGTGAAAAGCCGATGCACATTGATGTCGGCCTCAGCAGCACAGAAACCGTTGAGACTGTTTTTGAGTTGACTCCCGAAGGTCAAATGCGCCTTCAGTTGCAAGGCACCAATCCCGGACAGGCCAGACCTAATTCCTTAAACGAACAGGCTACCGTGTTTAAAAAGGTCTCCGAGGCCACTGCACTGCCTGCTGACACTCAAGTCATCGGTTTTTGAGGAAAATTACTCGCAGGCAGAAGGCACTCCAGTAGTTCTGAGTTTTGAGTTTTAAGTTATAAACCATTTAAAATTCAAAACTCATCCACGGCGAAGCGTTGCGAAGAATGTTAGCTTTCGCCATCTGTTATGCAAAGCCATCTTAAAATCTTCCTACTGCCTTCTGCCTTCAGCAAGCCCTGCTACAATCCACTTAATCTCCATTTAACTGCCATAGACCTCCATGAGTGAAACCGTCCTAGAAGTTCGCAACCTGCGGGTTCAATTTCAATCTGCGGACGCAGGCGATGCGTCTGCAACCGTCAAAGCGGTTGACGGCATTTCGTTTGAGGTCAAGCGAGGGCAAACTCTGGGCATCGTGGGAGAGTCGGGGTCGGGAAAATCGGTAACGTCCCTTGCTGTTATGGGTTTGCTGTCGAGTTCGTCAACGAAAATCGACGGCGAAATTTGGTTTTATTCGACAAAAGACGGTGCTAGCAAGGGGCCTGTGAATCTGCTGGAAATGCCGGACAGGGAAAAACAAACATACCGGGGCAGCCAGATTGCGACGATTTTTCAAGAGCCGATGAGTTCGCTAAATCCAGTTTATACGATCGGATTTCAACTCACAGAAGCCATTTGTTTGCACCAACAGGTGTCGCAGACAGAAGCGCGGCGCCAAGCTGCTTCTCTGCTGCAAGAAGTGAAGCTGCTACCGGGCGACGATGAGATCAGGCAGCGGTGTTTGGCTTTGCGGCAAGAGCATTCCCGGGCTGCTGGGGGGAATCAAGCAGTTATAGAGGACGATCGCGATTTGATGCAGCTCGTCAACGGTCAAAAACAAGCTATGCTCGATCGCTATCCCCACGAACTCTCAGGCGGTCAAATCCAGCGCGTGATGATTGCAATGGCCATTTCTTGCAATCCAACTTTATTAATTGCTGATGAACCTACGACGGCTTTGGACGTAACCGTGCAGGCAACAATCTTAGCTTTGCTGCGGGAGTTGCGGGACTCTAGAGGCATGGCAATGATTTTTATTACCCACGATTTGGGCGTCATTGCTGAAATTGGCGATACGGTGGCGGTGATGTACCGAGGCAAGATTGTTGAGTGCGGTGCGATCGAACAAATTTTCAGCAATCCCCAACATCCTTACACAAAAGGTTTATTAGCTTGCCGCCCAACTCTCGATCGGCAACTGCGCCGCTTGCCGACAGTTTCCGATTTTATGGATGTCACCACAAATGCTAGCGGCGAATTAGTAATTGTCGAGAAAAATGCCGATTTAGACGGCGACAGCAGCGGGGGAAATCCTGCTTTTGCAACAGGAAAACCGCCTCGGCTGCCGCATATTTCCGGCCCTTTGCTGGCTGTTAATAACTTGCGAGTCGGTTTTCCGGTGCAGGGAATGTTTGGCGAAACCAAACGCTTGTTTATGGCGGTAAACGATATTTCTTTTGAGGTGTACCCAGGCGAGACTTTGGGTTTGGTGGGCGAGTCTGGCTGCGGCAAATCAACTTTGGCGAGAGCTTTGCTGCAATTAATTCCGGCGGCCAGCGGTAAAGTGTTTTTTGAAGGCCAAGAAATTACGCCTCCTGCGAAAGGTAGTTCGGCAGCGCAGTGGATGGCTAATTATCGGATGCAAAAAGAGTACGATCGCAAATTGCGGTGGCTGCGGCGCGATATGCAAATTATTTTTCAAGACCCTTTTAGTTCTCTCGATCCGCGCCTAAATGTTGGGGATGCGGTGATGGAACCGATGGTGATTCACCGCTTTGGTAAGAACCAGAAAGAACAGCGCGATCGCGCTGCTTATTTGTTGGATAGAGTGGGTTTAAATCCCGATTTTATGCGGCGCTACCCTCACGAGTTTTCGGGCGGACAGCGGCAGCGAATTTGTATTGCTAGAGCTTTGGCTTTGAATCCTAAGTTTATTATTTGCGATGAGTCCGTTTCGGCATTAGATGTGTCGGTGCAGGCGCAAGTTTTAAATTTGCTGAAGGAGTTGCAAACAGAGTTTGGACTGACTTATATTTTTATTTCTCACGATTTAAGCGTGGTCAAGTTTATGAGCGATCGCGCGATCGTCATGAACAAAGGTAAAATCGAGGAAATTGGCACTGCCGAGCGCATTTACCGCCAACCGCAGCAAGCTTACACCCGACAACTTATAGCTTCTATTCCAGCAGGTAATTTGGAGCGAATTCGGCAACAGCAACTAGGTCGCCAAGCTGCTTGGCCCCCATCGCCTGTAGATGAATCAAAAAACGTTTGATCTCTAGTGTTTGTTTTAAACTGGTATCAATTACCCATTGCCCGTTACCAATTACCAATTACTAATTAGCCATTACGCGCGAACCTCTCGGTCAACGAAAAACTGCTACGAAGATTTTTTTCATTTTATCTTCACAAATTAGCAGTTTATTTTTATTTTAAATTCATAATTTATGGTCAAATTCAACCTGCTTGAACTTGACTCATATTCCGGGTTTTTCAACCCACCGCCAGGGCAATCCGCGCAGTCTTTTCCTAAATCAAACCCAGTTATTTCTACACGAAAAAAGTGGGGTATAACACGCTAGTCTAATGTGGTAAGCAGCTTCAGGAGCAACCTACATAATTAGGTTGTGCACCTAGGAGTGCGAGTTTCTGCGCTCAGGACTAGCTAAATTAGGCCAAATGTCCAATGTCTAACAGCAATATCTAAGGCAGTATTATAGATAAACTCTCTCTCTGAGTCGGAAAAATTATAAAATGTGCACCCCAGCTAAAAAGAGATTGCTCGCTACTGCCGTAAATACACTTAGTTATCGGGTGGTCTTGCGTAAATTTACGCAGTTTCTTAAATGCTAGAGCTTGCCAAGAAGAAAATATTTACAATATTTAAACCTGTTTATTGTAATTTTTAAATCAGGAAAAGTTCAAGTTAATCTCGAGTCAAAAAATGAAACATTCACTTCAACTCGAAGCCTCAAAAAACACTACAGTGTTTAACTTACTGCCCAGGTTTTTAATAATAATCCGGGAAGCGTTCACTAGAATACAAAAGGTAGAAAGCAGAAACCAGGATGAAAAAACCAGAGTAGCGACGATCGCCCCTGGCAGTGTCTTCTCAATTTTGATAATTGTACTGCTTGTCTTAAACGGGTTGCTCGTAGCTGGCAGCGCTGATAATTTCTACGATAGCCAACTCGCCCTCGGATTTTTGGGAGTAGCAAATATTGTCTTTTTGGTCGTATCCGCGTACTCAAAAGCCTCGGCTGTCGCAGTCCCAAACGATCGCCCCTCCAGCGAACCCAACGGAAGCGATCGCTTTTTTAGCCTCTCGCTAGATATGCTGTGCGTCCTTAGTTTTGACGGTTATGTAACACTCATCAACCCAGCAGCAGAAAAAATCCTCGGCTATGCACCAAGAGAAATGGTTGGTCAACTCTTCATTGAATTCGTGCATCCAGACGATCGCGAAGCTACTTTAAAAGAAGCTGAAAGTATTGCTGCGGGGAATAATACCGTTGGGTTTGAAAACCGCTGGCGCTGTCGCAACGGTTCTTACAAGTGGATAGCCTGGACTGCTACCCGTTTCTGCCAGGAACAATTGATCTATGGTGTCGGTCGCGACATTACCGCTCAAAAACAAGCAGAAGCAGCGCTGCAAGAGAGTCAGCGTTTTGTTGAGCGAATTGCCAATACCAGTCCGAATCTTCTCTTTGTTTACGACGAAAGCGAGCAGCGAAATGTCTACACCAACCGCGAAATCACTGACATCCTCGGCTATACGAGCGCAGAAGTTGAAAACATGGGCAGCAATCTACTGCCCACCATCATCCACCCTGACGACTTAGCTAAATTTCCCGGATATTTTCAGCAATTAGAAAATGCTCCCGACGGCGAAGTTCTTGAGTATGAATACCGGGTGCGCGATCGACAGAATTGTTGGCACTGGTTAGTCAGCCGGAATATTGTATTTAGCAGAACAAAAGAGGGAAAAATTCAGCAGCGTCTCGGGGCTGCTACGGACATTACAGAGCGCAAAAGAGCAGAACAAGCTTTAGCAGAACAACTTAAACTTTCTGTATTTACAGCAGATGTGGGAATTGCTCTGACTCAAAACCAGACTTTGCTTGCAACTCTGCAATATTGCGCCGATGCAGTTATGCGCCATTTAGATGCTCCCTTTGCTCGGATTTGGACGCTGAATGAAGAGGAGAATGTATTGGAACTGGAAGCAAGCGCGGGGATATATACTGGCATTGACGGCGCTTACACCCGCATTCCTGTCGGCGAGTTCAAGATTGGTTTAATCGCCCTGGAGCGAAAACCTTACATCACTAATTCTGTGCAAGAAGATCCCCGACTCCACGACAAAGAATGGGCCTTACGAGAAGGAATGGTGGCTTTTGCTGGATATCCGCTAATTGTTGACAATCAGTTGCTGGGAGTAATAGCGATGTTTGCTCGGCAGGAGTTGAATGAATCAACGCTGATTGCTTTGGCCTCTGTAGCAGATGCGATCGCCCTGGGAATTAAGCGCAAACAAACAGAAGAAGCTCTCGCCAGACAAAAGCAAACTTTGAGGGCAATTATTGACAACGCTCCGATCTGGGTATGGCTGACTGATACTAAAGGCAAGATGCTGTTGGTTAACAAAACTTTTTGCGAATCTGTGAACGTTCCTGAAGAAAGATTTTTGGCAGCATCTCACTCTTCAGAAATTTTGGGAGCGGAAGCATTTGCTAACTGCATGGCGTCTGACGTGCAAGTCTGGAGTCAAGATACTCCTTTTTATGCTGATGAAATTATCCAGTTTGCTGACGGTAAAAATCACCATTTAGAGGTAATTAAAGCTAAGGTAAAAGAGGCCAACGGCAGCGCGATCGGCTTAATCGGTTTGGGTTTGGACGTTACACAACAAAAAGAAGCTCAACGAAAATTGCAAGCTTCGGAAGCGCGATTCCGCAAGTTAGCGGAACAGGAAGCGCTGCTGAACCAGCTAGCTAGTAATATCCGCGAATCTCTAGATTTAGATACTATTTTGGCAACAACTGTGCAGCAGATTCGCGACTTGCTGCAAGTCGATCGCTGTGTATTTCTCTGGTATTTGCCCGACGCTTCGCCACCTGCTTGGGATGTCGTCCACGAAGCTAAAAATGATGATTTATTCTCGCTTTTGGGTTATTTCCCTGCTGACATAACGGGTACGCTGCCGCAAAAAATTGCTAAGTTGGAAGTTTATCAAATAGATGATGTTGCAACTGTCAGCGATCCCGGAGAACAAAAATTCTTTTTGGAGCTTGGTTGCAAGTCTGTCTTGGATTTACCGATTAAAAGTGCTGGGGGTTTAACTGGTGTTGTTGGCTGCATTTCTTGCAGGGAGGTACGCAAGTGGACCAAAGAGGAAGTGGAGTTAATGGAGGCAATTGGCGATCAATTGGGCATCGCGATCAGTCAATCTGAACTTTACACTAAAAGCGTGGATTCAGCTCGGATAGCGCAAGAACAAGCTGCCAAACTCGAAGTAACTCTGTGCGAACTCCAGCAAGCTCAAACTCAGCTCGTGCAGGCAGAAAAAATGTCGAGTCTCGGTCAGATGGTAGCAGGAATCGCCCACGAAATCAATAACCCGGTCAGCTTTATCTTCGGCAATCTTACCTACACAGAAGAATACGCCAGAAACCTGATGAAACTGGTGCAAATGTATCGAGATGAATACCCGGAACCTTCTCCAGTTCTTCAGGAAGAAATAGAGGAGTTAGAGCTAGATTTCTTGCTAGACGACTTGCCGAAAATGCTGTCTTCTATGCAGATGGGAGCTACTCGCATCCGGGATATCGTGCGGAGTTTGCGGAATTTCTCTCGCCTTGATGAATCGGACATGAAAAAGGTTAACATTCACGAAGGCATCGACAGCACATTGATGATTTTAGAACACCGTCTGAAAGTTCAGCCTGAGCGCCCCGCAATTCAACTCGTGAAAGAATACGGCAAATTGCCACTGGTGGAGTGCTACGCTGGACTGTTGAATCAAGTGTTTATGAATATTATCGCTAACGCTATTGATGCTTTACAAGAATCGCTCGAAAATCCGGGAATTATCCGCATTCGTACAGAGGTAGAAGGTACTCTCGCTGTGATTAGAATTTCTGATAACGGTGCAGGTATGACCGATCAAGTCAAGCAGCGGATATTTGACCCGTTCTATACTACAAAACGGGTCGGTTCGGGAACGGGGATGGGTTTAGCGATTTCCCATTCAATTATTGTCGAAAAACATAAAGGTGAAATTAAGTGTTTCTCGGTGGTGGGAAAAGGCACTGAATTTATAATCGAGATTCCGATTAAAAGGACAGAAACTTAAATTGGTTAGTCGGCAAACTTACTAAGTTGCGTCAGTTGGAAAAACCACAAATTTTTGTAGTAACCTTAAGACTGACGCACCCTACAGGCTACACACAGAGAAAAGTTCTTTTACCAGAAATTTGTCTGGTGCGTATTGCCCAGCAGACAACTAAAATTGATATGATATTAAAAATCAAATATCAAAAATCAAAAATCACATATGGCATTACCTCCGGGCAGTTTAGGTTTACCCCTAATTGGCGATACCCTCAACTTTTTGCAAGATTCCCAATTTGCCAAAAAACGCCACCAGCAGTACGGGCCCATTTTCAAAACCAGCATTTTCGGACAGCCTACCGTGTTTATGCGTGGCCAAGAGGCTAGTTTGTTTGTTTTAAGCAATGACAACCAATATTTTGTGGTGAGTTTTCCTCCGAGTACGAAAGCGCTTTTAGGGCCGCTTTCCTTGTCACTGCAAACGGGTGCTAACCATATAAATCGCCGCAAGTTGATGTACCAAGCGTTTCAGCCGCGAGCTTTGGTTGGCTACATCGGCGCCATGGAAAATATCACTCAGCGCTATTTGGAAAAATGGGAAAAAATGGAAACCCTGACTTGGTATCCTGAACTGAGAAATTATACTTTTGATGTGGCGGGTAAGTTGTTAGTCGGGATTGATAATGGTTCGGAAACGGCGCTAGGATATTATTTTGAAAATTGGTGCAGTGGTTTATTTTCGATTTCTTTAGATCTGCCTTGGACCAAGTTTGGTAAAGCGAAAAAGAGCAGAAAGTTACTGTTAGCAGAACTGGAAAAGATTATTCGAGATCGCCAGCAAGGAACCCCTAGTGACAAGGATGCTTTGAGTTTGCTCATTTCGGGTCGCGATGAGGAGGGAAATAGTTTGAGTTTGGAGGAGTTGAAAGATCAAGTGCTGTTGTTGTTGTTTGCGGGACACGAAACTTTAACTTCCGCGATCGCCTCTTTTTGCCTTCTCCTAGCTCAAAATCCCGATGTGAGGGCAAAAGTGCGGGCCGAACAGCAGCAGTTCCCCGCAACTGAACCCCTAACATTGGAACAACTCAAACAAATGACCTATTTAGAACAGGTGCTGCGAGAAGTGCTGCGTTTAATTCCACCGGTGGGAAGTGTTTTTCGGACAGTAATTAATGCTTGTGAGTTCGGCGGCTATGAAATTCCCAAGGGTTGGAGCGTGCTTTCTGGGATTACTCAAACCCATCAGGATAGTCAACTTTATCCTGAACCCGATCGCTTCGATCCCGATCGATTTAACTCCGAGCGATCGGCAAAACCTTTCAGTTACGTGCCATTTGGTGGAGGTTTGCGAGAATGTTTGGGCAAAGAATTTGCCCGGTTAGAGATGAAGTTGTTTGCGGCAAAGATTGTTCGGGAGTTTGAATGGGAGCTTTTACCGGATCAAGATTTGAATTTAATCACAGTACCGACTCCGCATCCGCGCGACGGTTTACGAGTAAAATTTCGTCGAACAACAATGAAATAAGTACAAGCTTCAGTTCTACACCCTCCTGATTTTTCTCTTCTTCTTGAGAACAGGCTTTCCGGCCTGTTCCACAAGAGATGAATTTTATTGTGGGGACTAGGGATTGGGCTTCTAGCCCGCCCTGAAACCCTTATTGATAATGGTGCAAGATCTCAGCCTCAATCAACATCCAATTGCATCGGCCCCAAATACTTAGTTAAATAAGGAGAAAAAACCTCATAAATCAGAGTCAATGGCTTCCCGTGATGCCAAAACAAATAGTGTCGCCCCCAAAAAGGGCCCGACTCTTCAAACGCTGATTCCAAAGCAGCCGAATCACCGCAATAAATGCCCTGCACATCGCGATACAATTCTGTCCGCAGTCTCGCTAAACTGGCCCAAATTGGCAAAGATTTATTTTGTAAATATTCATCTACGTGGCTCGCTTCCCACCAAGAAGTTGCATAGGCTAAGCGCTGTCCCGAAGCAGTCCGCAGCCACACTTGGCGGCGCAGCCGCGGCCCCGGAACCGCGACAATTTGCTCTGGTGCGCCGTCTGCATCTTCACCGACTAAGGACATATCGATGACATCAACTTCTGTGGGTTCCCCTGTCAGCAGTTGCAGGTGACGGGTGGGGGAACCGTCGCCCAAGAGCAGTATTTGCCACGCCGGTGCGAGCTTGGTGTGGGGCAAACCCTTTTGTACTGCGTCTTCTGCTCCTTCCCACAGGGGGTTGAGAGCGTGCCAGGTTCGGCTGTTTTTAGGTGTGAATGTTGCAGTCAAGGGTCTTTACAAAACTTAATTTTTTGTTTATTATAACGCTTCTTCAATTATCCACTCAAAAATTAAAAATTGATCGACCGAGGACGATCGCCCATAGGATGTCCGGTTAAATAGTTATAATACTTCTGTTCGGGATTTTTATTCTTCCTTCTTCCTTCTTCCTTCCACTATATGTTACGAATAACCGAAATAAAACTCCCCCTCGATCATCCTGAAGATGCGATCGCCAGCGCCATTCTCAAAAAGCTGCAAATTCCCCCCGAAGAATTGCTCAGCTATTCCATCTTCAAGCGCAGCTACGATGCTCGTAAAAAAGCAGAAATCCTCCTTGTCTATATTGTGGATGTAGA
This sequence comes from Microcoleus sp. B3-A4, assembly GCF_036705385.1. Taxonomy (NCBI): domain Bacteria; kingdom Bacillati; phylum Cyanobacteriota; class Cyanophyceae; order Oscillatoriales; family Microcoleaceae; genus Microcoleus; species Microcoleus sp. B3-A4. The sequence continues at coordinate 103,531 of NZ_JAUBUI010000008.1, forward strand.
GACGACACAGGAAAAGCAACTTCTCCAACGCTTCAAAAAAGATCCTCATGTAATGGTGACACCAGACACGAGTTATCGCTATGTAGCCAAAGCCCCCAGCAATTTGACGATTCGCCCCATTGTGATTGGTACAGGGCCGTGCGGTATGTTTGCGGGTCTGATGCTGGCACAAATGGGGTTTCGCCCCATCCTTTTAGAACGCGGAAAAGCAGTGCGCGATCGCACGGTTGACACCTTTGGATTTTGGAAGAAAAAAGCAGAATTCAACCCAGAATCTAACGCCCAGTTTGGCGAAGGTGGTGCGGGTACTTTTTCCGATGGCAAGCTCTACAGCCAAGTTAAAGATCCTCAGCATTATGGGCGGAAGGTGCTGACGGAACTTGTGAATGCGGGAGCTTCACCGGAAATTTTATATATTAATAAACCGCATATTGGCACGTTCAAACTGGTGGGAATTGTCCAAAGTATTCGCGCCCAAATAGAATCATTAGGCGGAGAGATTAGGTTTCAAACTCGTGTGGAAGATATCCACATCGAAAATGGAAAAGTGCAGGGACTTACCCTCGCCAGCGGAGAATATATTGCTACTAATTATATAGTTCTGGCGGTGGGACACAGCGCCCGCGATACTTTTGAAATGTTGTTTTCGCGCGGGGTTTACATCGAAGCAAAACCATTTTCTATTGGTTTTCGGGTGGAACATCCCCAAACTATTATCGATCGCTGTCGTTTTGGCGATCGGGCGGGCCATAAGCTTTTGGGCGCCGCCGATTACAAACTGGTTCACCATTGCCAAAACAATCGTTCTGTATATAGTTTCTGTATGTGTCCCGGTGGTTTGGTAGTGGCGGCTGCGTCAGAACCGGGGCGACTTGTCACTAATGGGATGAGTCAATATTCTCGGAATGAACGCAATGCTAACAGCGGGATTGTGGTGGGTATCACGCCGGAAGATTATCCGGGTCATCCCTTAGCCGGAATAGAGTTTCAGCGTCGCTTAGAAGAACGGGCATTTGAGTTAGGAGGTGGCACTTACAACGCCCCTGGCCAGCTTGTGGGGGATTTTTTGGCAAATCGCCCTTCCACGGCGCTAGGCAGTGTGCAGCCGTCTTATACGCCGGGAGTTGTGATGACTGATTTGAGCGAAAGTTTGCCAGATTATGCGATCGCAGCTATCCGCGAAGCACTTCCGGCTTTTGACAAACAGATTAAAGGATTTGCGATGGAGGATGCGGTTTTGACTGGGGTGGAAACGCGCACTTCTTCACCAATTCGGATTAAACGCAAGGAAGATTATCAAAGTTTGAATACAGAAGGTCTTTATCCTGCTGGGGAAGGTGCAGGATACGCGGGTGGAATCCTGTCGGCGGGTATTGATGGGATTAAGGTGGCGGAGGCGGTTGCTTTGAGCATATTGCAATCTTCAAACCACAAAATTTGAGGCTGGATTTGAGGATTTTTAGATGATTTGAAGATTGCCGTCAACCGTCAACTGTCAACTGTTCAAACAGCAGCTAAACGCGATCGAATTTCGGTATCGGTATACTCCGGCGTCCAGCCTTCTTTGGTGGTAAAATAGCGCACCGCTTTAACTTTCCGGGCTGCTGTCAAATAAAACCAGTGTTCTGTATTCGCCGGCACGTTGATAAATTCTTCGGGCTGCACTGTGAGTTCGACTTGGCTGCCGTCGGGCCGCACGAAGCCGAAAATGCCCTCGCCTGCTACGATATAGCGGACTTCATCATCGGCGTGGATGTGGCACTTGCTGAATTTGGACAGCATAGTGTCGAGGTTGGGAATGTCTGGGTGCAGTACAATTAAGTCGCGATCCTGATAGCCTGCACTTTCCGACAACTGTTGAAAGTAGCCGTCGAGGGCTTGCAGCACTTGCTCTTTTTGATTGTCGTCAAGAGCATCTTTAGCTAACAAATTTTGAATTTCAGCGCTGTCACCCACGGGCCAGCGGTTGAGTTGAATGTTTAAGGAAGCGAGTTCTCGGGTAATGTCGCTCTGTTGAGTGTAGGTTGTACCGTTTTCGAGTTGCAGGATAGCCATTTTTGCACGTTCCAATTTTTGGGTGAGGCGATACACAGGCACTGTGAAAGATGTTTGTCGATCGCACCTGTACCAGAATCACAATTTTAACGCTAATTTGAACAGGCTTTCCGCGCTGTTCCACAACAGTTGAATATTTGTCGCGATAATATTGATAAGTCAGGCGCCAGCTAGCACCAGCAGCGATCGGCACTACTGATATCTTAAATGTAATTTTTGCAACAACTATGCCTACTTATACGGGAATTTCTAGCGAAGCTTTTCAGCATCCCCTCGATCGCCAAGCCGAGGCAGCATTGCGGAGCGTGCCTGGATTTGACTTAATTGCCAGCAAATTTGTAGAATTTGTCTACGAACGACCGCAATTCGTTTACTTAATGGGAAATAGCATTCAAGTCGGGCCACGCCAATATGCCAGGATTTATCATATATTTCGGGAGTGCGTGCAGGCTTTAGATGTTTTTCCAGAACCGGGTTTGTTTGTTTCTCAGAATCCCTCAGTTAACAGCTATGCCCTGGGAAAAAACCAACCTTATGTAGTATTAAACACTGGTCTTTTAGACTTGTTGGACGAGGCGGAACTGCGGGTAGTGTTGGCTCACGAGTTGGGACACATTAAATGCGGCCATCCAACTTTAAATCAAATGGCGATGTGGGCGATGAGCGTCGCCTCGACAATTGGCGAGATGACTTTCGGGCTGGGAAATATGGTCGGTAGCGGTTTAATTTTCGCTTTTTACGAGTGGCGTCGCAAGGCTGAATTATCGGCAGACCGGGCAGCTTTGTTGGTAACAGATGACTTGAACAGTGTGATGAAGACGATGATGAAACTTGCGGGAGTTAGCAGTAAATATGCTGACCAATGCAGTTTGCAAGAATTTATCCGCCAGTCTGACAACTATCAAGAGCTCGATCGGGACAATCTCAACCAAGTGTATAAATTTTTACTTTACAACGGCGGCCAAGGCGTGATGCTGAGTCACCCTTTCCCGGTGGAAAGGCTGAGGTATTTGCGAGACTGGGCTAGTTCCGAGGAATACCGCCAAATTAAGCTAGGGAACTACAAGCGGGCTGTAGCTGAGGGTGCGGTTGATGTGAAGTCGCAAACGCCTAACAGCGAGACGGAGGCATTGCGCCGTCAAATTGAAGAGTTGCAGCGGGAGATCGAGAGGCAAAAATCAAAGCGAAACTAAGTTTAAATTCCTCGTTTCCAGGCTGTGCCTGGGAACCAGCTAAATGTTTTGTTGAAGATTTACCGGATTTGAGGGAGGGGGAAACGTAAAAGGAAGGTAAACCAGTGAGAGACTTACTCGCAACTGGCCTCCAATCTAAAAACTGTCCCCTCCTTTCGGAAATCTGTTTCTGAGGAGGTGTAGTTTAAATCAAGAGAAGCTTATAAATCAACGGGGCTAAAAAAAATGAATATTGATAACGCAATGAATACTAACAAGCCAACTTCTAATTTTTTCGGCAATGTGGGAAAAATCGCGATGGCTCTGACTCTTCTAGCCGCCGGCATGGCATTTACAAATCCTGGGAGAGACCAATACCTAACTTATGCTTCCGGCGTACTCCAAACCGAGTTGGAAAGCACTGTGTGCAAAGATTCTCGCGTTCCGAAAGCTTTGGGCGGCATTACAGATACTTTGATCGGCAGTTGCAAGAATTTGCTGACTTCGCAGCGGGGCACGATCGAAAGCTTGCTCGACAATACAACGCAGCGTCAAAATTTAGGTGTGGTCAGTATTTACACAACTGAATTAGGTAAAAAAAGCTATCAAACGGTTGGAGCTTTTGGTAATTTTGTGACGCTGCCACCTAGTTCTGAAAATGCTCAAAATTAGAGTCAAATTAAGTTCAATTGTTGAAACCGGGTTTTGTAGAAATCCCGGTTTTTGCTTACGTAATTCTCTCAGTAAATCTCAATAAATTCGGAGAGCGGTAGCACCTATTTTTAATGAGACCCGCTAACAGAGACAAAATATTAAGTTTTCTTAAAGAAGAAAAGTTATTGTCCCACTTAATATTAACATAAACGCTATAAAGTTTGATGTTTAACAAATAAGCAGATGGGAATGCAATTAAGTAAGGGTGAGAGATTTAATATCTCTAAAGAAGCGCCCGGTTTGAAAAAAATCGCGATCGCCCTCGGTTGGCAGGTGACAGAGGCAGGACAAAGCTACGAGATTGATGTCTCTGCCTTTATGCTAGGTGCTGACGGCAAAATACCTAACGATAAATATTTTATCTTTTACAATAATCTGCAATCCGGTGACAGTTCGGTACTGCAATTGATTCGGGATAAAAACAACCGAAGTCAAGAGAATAAAACGATTTACGGCGTTATCTTGAAAAGAGTTAATCCTGAAATTGAGGAAATAACTTTTGTTGTCACTATTCACGAAGCAGAAAAAATTAATGCAAATTTTACCAATATAAAAAATGCTTTTATCAAAATTTACAATTTGGATACAGAAAAGGAACTTGTTCGTTATGAATTAAAAGAGATTTTTTCGCGAGAGACTGCTGTAGAATTTGGTCGCTTGTATAGAAAGAATGGAGAGTGGAGATTTCAAGCGGTAGGAGCAGGATATCAGGCAGGATTGCAGAGTTTTGTTGATAAGTATTGCAGCTAAAATAATAATAAAATTGCTCGCATTACTCACGAGTTGGCAACGGGAACAGCAGATGATTGGCAGTTGTGGGCTGGGGAGTTGGAGGTGGAGTCAGAACCGGAAGCGGAACAGTCTCGTCTGGAGCTTTTGGTAAATTTGTTACCTTGTTACCTAGTTCTGAAAATGCTCAAAAGTAAAGTCAAATTAAGTTCAATTGTAGAAACCGGTTTGGGAGAAAGCCAGGTTTTAAATTACGTAATTGTACTTAAGTAAATCTCAGTAAATTTCAGATACAGGCAGCACATATTTTTAATCAAGCCCGCTATTAAAAGCAAAATATTAAGTTTTATTGAATAGCGAAAAGTATCCGGGGACTTAATATTAACATGAACACTATAAAGTTTGATGTTTAACCAATAAGCAGATGGCAATGCAATTAAGTAAGGGTGAGAGATTTAAATTTTCTAAAGAAGCGCCCGGTTTGAAAAAAATCGTGATCGCCTTGGGTTGGCAAGTGACAGAGACCGGACAAAGCTACGAGATTGATGTCTCTGCCTTTATGCTAGGTGCTGACGGCAAACTACCTAACGATAAATATTTTATTTTTTACAATAATCTGCAATCCTGTGACGGTTCGCTACTGCAATCGATTCCTGACAAAAACAACCGAGGTCAAGAAAATAAGAGTATTTACGGCGTTATTTTAGAGAAAATTAATGCTGAAATTGAGGAAATAACTTTTGCGATCACTATTCACGAAGCAGATAAAATTAAAGCAAGTTTTAGCAATATCAAAAATGCTTTTATCAAACTTACCAATTTGGATACGGGAAGCGAACTGGTTCGCTATGAATTAAAAGAGAACTTTTCCCGAGAGACTGCTGTAGAATTTGGTCGTTTGTATAGAAAGAATGGAGACTGGAGATTTCAGGCAGTAGGAGAAGGATATCAAGCAGGATTGCAGAGTCTGGTTGACAAGTATAAAAGCGGAAATAGCAATAATATTGCTCCCAGTAGTAGGGAGTTGGCAGCAGGAAAAGCAGCAGATGATTTGCAGTTGCCGGCTTGGGAGTTGGAGGTAGAACCCGAAGCCGAAGCGGAACAACCTCGTCAGACTCGAAGGGTACAGCCATCACGAATTAACAATCAAGTTAATAACTCGCGAAGCCGCAAAATACCCGCAGCTTTATTAGCAAGTTTAGGGGTTTTGATGTTAGGGACAGGTGCAGGGATGAGCGCCTTTATGCGATCGGGAAATGAAACGCTGAAGCAAGCGCAAATACTGGTCGTTGAAACGCAGAATGCAGAGAAAGTCACGGATGTCAATTGGCTCAGAAGTTTCGATAAACGACTTAAAGAAACGATCGCCAATTTAGAGAAAATTCCTAACTTCCCTGGCTTTGGGTATCAACAAGCTAGAGCTGATTTGCTGAAACTGCGCCCGAGTTTGGTTCCAGTAGCGCAAAATTTACAGGCTGCAGAAAGTCTAGAAAAAGCTCAACAATTGGCAATGGAAGCTGCTGTGGTTGTGCAAAAACCGCCTCATCCGATGGAAGTTTGGCATCAGTCGCAAAGCAAATGGCAACAGGCGATCGCACTTTTAGAAGCGATCGATTCACGTACACCTGTTTATAATCTAGCTCAAAATAAGTTATCTAATTACCGGGCCAATCGCGCTGTTATCAGTCAAAGAGTTGCGATCGCTCAAAAAGCTGCAAATTTCAGCAACCAAGGTTCTTTGAAAGTTCAAAAGGGAGATGTTCCGGGGGCGATCGCAAATTTTACTCAGGCTTTAGCGCTGAATCCGAACATACCTCAAGCTTACCTCGGATTGGGGATTGCTACTGGCCAACAGGGAAACAAGCAGCAGGCAATTTACAATTACGATCGAGCGCTACAATTTAATCCTAACTTGGCAGAAGCTTATTTCGGTCGCGGTCAAGCATACTATGAATTGGGAAACAAGCAAAAGGCGATCGGGGATTACGAACAAGCTATTCGCGTTAATCCTAATTATGGTTTGGCTTATTTGGAACGAGGTGCTATTCGCTGTATGTTGGGAACCAAATCGCAAGCAGTAGCAGATTTTAATCAAGCTGGAGAACTTTTTTCAAAGCAGGGAGACGGCAAGAATTACCAATTAGCACAAAGCTTTATTAAAGATTGTCACGAACCGATTGCAGAGGCTGCAATCTGCGATTATCGAAGGAAGATAGACTCCTTCGGCCGACCTTGCGGTCGATCTCTGAATGTTCCGATTATAATTAGAAGAAAATCGGTCATTGATGCCTCAAACTCTGACTCTACTAATATTAAAAGCAATAGCAGCGTTGAAAAAATCTCACCTGCAAATTCTGATAGCAGTGGCACAATAACTCGCAGCAGGCGAAGAAGCAGAAGGTAAACCGCTGTGGCATTAGTTAGTAGACGACAAAATCTGCTGGTAAGCATCGATGGTTTGCTGGGCGATCGCCTCCCAGTTATAATGCTTTTTGGCATACTCTTTGCCGTTAAATCCCCGTCGTTGGCGTTCCTGTGGATTCAGAAGTGCAGATTTAATTGAGTTGGCGATCGCCCCTACTTCCAAAGGCCCCACCCAACCAGCTTCTGCTTGCTGTATGTCTTCGGCAATATGTATGCGATCGGAAATGGCGACAGGTACACCCGCGGCCATCGCTTCTGCTACAGCAATGCCAAAGTTTTCGTAATAAGAAGGCAAGACAAATAAGTCGGCGTTTGTCAACAGTTCACTTTTTAAATCGCCGCTCACAAAGCCAGTTATTGTTGTGTATTGTGCTAAGATTGAATTCTGAATTTGTACTTTAATTCTTGTTTCATAACCAGCATCTTGGGGATTTGAACCGGCTAAAATAAACTTAAAATTTATTCCCGATGCCAAAATACTTTCTAATGCTGTAATTAGCAAATCAAGCCCTTTTTTAGGTTCAATTCGCGACATAAATAAAATGATTGGCACTTGAGATTCTCGCAATCTCTTAGGAAAAAAACCTGCTGTCACCCCCAATGGAATCACCAGATCCAGTGGCCCCGGCATCTTGCCTGGGAAGTCCAAATCCCGTGGCAGCGGCATCTTGCCTGTGCAGTCCAAACCAAATCTTTCTGAGATTTTAGCTTCTTCTTTACTTGTGAAGTGAATTGCGGCTGCACCTGCTAAATTAGGGCGTTCTAAAACTGCTGCATAAATCTGTTTTAAACGCTTTTTTTTCTGCAAATCGGCGGGGTCAAGCATACCGCAGGGACGGATAATATACGGTAAGTGGCGATATCTAGCAATTGTGGCAGCAAAGGTAGTTACCGGTGAGAAAAGAGCGTGAATGTGGGCCAGGTCAAATTGTCGCGCATTTTGATTCAACCACTGCAATAACGAGAATGAAAATTTATATCTGCGCCACGGAGAACAGCGGAAATAAATAATCTGATAGCCGTTTTGTTGTATTGGTTGATTTAAGGGGACATCTAAGGGATGTTGACCGATATCTCCGTTAGAATCTGTGGTGATAATTGTGAGTTCAATACCTCGGGAAGCGAGGGCATCCGAAAGTCCTAGTACCATTTGACTCGGCCCGCCGTAGACGAGGGAAATGGAGGGGATAATTTGGAGAATTCGCATGGGGGATAGTTCTTTCAATCAAAATATCAACATCTCCCATGACAAATTTAATTATCTGGAAAAGGCTGCCCGTCTAGCTGTTCAGCTTCCTCTCTCTTTGTCGCTGTAATTTGGGTATTGTGAGCCATTGTCTTGGAAAATTCATACATTTCACTGGCTTTGGCTTCCGCAGCTTTCACAATTTCAAGGATTTCCAGGAGTTGGTTTTCATCTGGTAATTGTTTCATGGTAATGCTTCTAATCTCTCAATTACTTTGTCTATCATAATTCTCGCTTCAGGAGCCATACGTAGCAATGCTGCTAAATAATCTCCTGCTTTTTGAACATCTTCATCGGGCACACCAGCCATCAATACATTGCCCACAATGTGCTCTGCTTGTAAGCGAACACCTGATACGCAGAATTGAAAATTACTGATCGAAGAAAAGTATTGCATCAGTATTTCATTTTCTGGAAAAAGAGACATTGCTCTTCTAAGTGCAAAAAGTCCCTGCGTTGCTTGGCGTTCGGTCTCGTGTAGTACCTGGTAGAGTTCGTCAACCAAAGAGCGTAGGTCGGAAGGAATAGACATTTACTACAGCTTTTATTTAACACTTGCATTATACTGCTAAAAGTTACAACAATTCTTTGTAAAATTCCAACAACTGCTCAGCTAAAGCTTGATTGGTATAATTGCTCATCGCTCTATGATAACCGCGATCGCCCAAATCAGCAGCCAACTGCCGCCGCTCCATCAATTGCTGCAAACACTCGCGCAAAACCCCTGCATTTCCCTCGGGGAATACTAACCCCGCATCCCCGATGACGTGGGGAATTTCTCCGCAGTCGGAACCGATAACCGGAATTTTACAGGCCATCGCTTCAATTAAAACGTGACCGAATTGTTCTTTCCAACCCACAGTGGTCAAAGTTTTGAATTTATAGCTGGTTTGCGAGGGCAATACCAAACAGTTCATTAAGTTAATGTAGGGGGGAATCTCTTCGTGGGAAACGCTTTCTACCCAGATTATTCGGTCGCTGATTCCCCATTCAATACATTTTTCTGCGAGGCGCGTCCGCAATTTTCCTTGTCCTACTAACAGCCACTTCCAAGAGCTTTTTTCCAACCGTGCCAAAGCTTCAGCTAAAGTCAACAGTCCTTTTTCTTCGACAAATCGCCCTACAAATCCTACCACAAAATCGGTCGGCTCAATGCCGAACCTGCGCGAGAAATCAGCGTCTTTACCAGTGCGGCGAAACAAAGTTTCATCTACTCCGAGTTGTGGCATTACTTTTACCGCACCTTGATAGCCCCGCTGCCGCAAAATTTTAGCTCCATCTAAGTTGCCTGCAATAATTCCGTCGGTGTGCTGAAGATTGTAATTTTCTAAGACTGAAACAGGCCAATTCAATTGATAAGGCAGATTCCACCAAGTAAATAGTATATTTTTTGCTTTTAATTTGAGCAGTTTATTTAATAAAATTAATTGAGCGCAAGCAAGGGATTTTGAACCTTGTTCAACTTGGATTATCTGGGGTTTAAAGTTTTGCAAAACTTTAATTAAATCAAAACCAAAGCTTAGCAATCCTTGATTGTTTTGACTAAAGTTGGAGACAGGGATTACTTTAAAGGAACCCTTTTGATAAAATTCTGTTTCTATAATTTTATTTTGAACCCCTCCGGGTTTCCAACGCTGCGGCACTACAACTGTTACTTCAATATCGGGTTCTAGGCTTGCTAATATCTTAAATTTTTCCCGGTTAATGTCCACAATATAGGTGTGACTGGCAACGAGAATTCTCATTTAGGGGAAGGGGGAAGGAATAGGGAATTAGTGAGCGTTAATGTTGTCTTGATGGCTGTAAATTTGTCCATCATTCCACAGAGATTGAATTACTGTATTTATAGCACTGAGAAAACCCAAGATATAAAAAGCAAATCTAGTTATAATTTTAATGGGCGAGTGGCTTTTATAACAAGGCGGATTTCCCAAAACGTGGCAGTCAAAGAGTTTGGCAAAAAATCGCAGGCATTGAAAAGCTGTTAAATTTTTCAATCCCATTAGAAAGTGATTGTGATAAAATGTGATTTGATATTCGATCGATCGCGTGCTGACATCGTGACACCCGCCGCTCTCTTCCCCCAAGTGAACTAAACAGGCATTGGGATCGTACCAAATTTTCAGGCCAGTCGATCGCAATCTCAAACAAAAATCCGACTCCTCCCGCACCGCACTCCCTGCAAACCGCTCGTCAAACCTCAGCCCCCATTCGGCAAATACCTGCCTGCGAAATGACATATTGCAGCCTCTAGCCGAGAGCACCTGCTGCGGTTTTACTGTATGCACCAAATCGATAAAATACCAGGCAATGCCCGCATCCATCGCTTCTGAGGGCAAATATTCGATCGCCAAATCCCCTCCAGAATTATCTAGTTTCATTCTGTCAAAAACCCTGCCCGCCACACATCCCACATCGGGTTTTTCTAAATAATTGCCAGCGTGAGCAGCCAAAAAACCATCTGGCAATTGTACATCATCATCAATAAATAAAATAATCTCTCCAACTGCCCGCCGCACTGCATAATTTCGAGCACCAGGCAAACTCGCCCAATCTACCTGAAACCACCGAATCTTGCCAGCCTTTGCCAATTCCTCTAAATAAACTTGAGTTTCCGATTCGTGGGTGCGAGTTTGATCGATTACCAGCACTTCAAAATTCGGGTAATTTTGCCGAATCGCATCAGCCAATGTCTCTCGCAGAGCTTGCTCGCGGTTGTAGGTGGGTATCACAACAGAAATCATCATCACACAATTGAGTGAAAATAAAGTTAAGGGTAGGCAGGATACCTGCCCCCCTCGTTATTTTTGGAGAAGTTGATTAAAACTCGAAATTAATAGTTAGAAATTTTGATTTATGAATTTTGAATTAAAGGATTTCAACTCAAAACTCAAAACTCAAAATTAAAAAGTTTTAGCAATTCCCCGTTTCCATCAGATGGCTATGTGTTGCTGAACCGCTAAAACTAAATTTTCAGTCCAGAAATTAGCCAATTCGGCGCTAGCAGCTTCCACCATAACTCGCATGAGCGGTTCAGTGCCAGAAGCGCGAACCAAAACCCGTCCCTGTTCTCCCATTGCTGTTGTAGCACGTTCGATCGCCTTTTGCATTGCCTCGCACTCCTGCCATTTCAGGCGTTTTTCGCGATCGTCCACCCGAATATTTCGCAACAACTGGGGATAAGTTTGGAAACTGCCACTTACCAATTGTGCCAAAGATTGCCCGGACTGGCGCACCAGCGAAGCTATATGCAAAGCTGTCAGCAAACCGTCGCCGCTAATACCGTAATGCGGACAAAGAATGTGTCCCGATTGTTCGCCACCCAACATCGCACCGGTGCGCTGCATTTCAGCGTGAACGTACTGATCTCCTACGTTCGTTCTAGTTAGTTTGCCCCCCAATTCTTCCCAAGCTCGCTCGAAGCCGAGGTTAGCCATTACAGTAGAAATAATTAAATTGGACGGTAACTGTTCGGAGTCGCGCAACTGCCGGCCCCACAGATAAAGAATGTAATCGCCGTCAATCGTTCGACCTTTGTTGTCAACACCCAAAACTCGATCGGCATCGCCGTCAAAAGCAAATCCCAAATCGGCATTGTGTTCCAAAACAGCCGCTTGCAAACTGTCGAGATGAGTAGAACCGCAGTTAACATTAATGCGAGATCCATCAGGAGAGTCGTGCAAACAGATCACCTCCGCCCCCATTTGCGCGAACACCGCCGGCCCCAAACCTGCAGCGGCCCCCCAAGCCAAATCCAAAACTATCCGCATTCCCTCCAAATTCATCTGTTGCAGCGAATCACAGAGTGAAGTGGCATAATCTTTCACCAACTCAGACCGATGGTAGTGGTGTCCCCAAGCCAAGCTAGCAACCGGAACCTTTGCACCCCGGATTCCCGCTTCGATTTGTTCCTGCAACTGCTGCGACAGCTTGGAGCCGTTTGAGCCGAAAAATTTAATGCCGTTGTCTTCTGGGGGATTGTGAGAAGCCGAAATCATCACTCCGCCGACAGAATCCGAAACGCTTGCCAGATAAGCAACGCAGGGAGTTGGGCACAAGCCCAAATTCCACACTTCCAAACCGGCGGCTGTCAAACCCGCTGACAATGCCATTGCCAGCATATCGCTGGAATTCCTGCTGTCTTGGCCCAAAATAACAGGCCCCAGGTTGGGGGAATGTTGCCGTAGAACTTGTCCAGCCCAGAAGCCAACTTGCAGGGCTAGGGGTGCATTCAGCAATTCTCCAACTTTCCCGCGAATGCCGTCTGTGCCGAAGAGTTTTGTATTTGGCAGGGGGAGGCTATCTCCCAGCAGAATCGTATCGCGTTTGACTGGCTGTACCGAGTTAGCCGCCGGAAACTCGCTGCCACGAGGGCGCGAAGGTGTCTGAACCATATTCACTCCTTTAGGAATATTCACACTCACACTTTGGGTTCATGTTACAACTGAAAGTCTTTATTTTCAGCCTAAACTTCATTTATTTCGTCAATTGCTGAGGCAACTTGCTCTAACAACCTACGCACAAAGCTTAACTTCATCGGAAAAGTTTGTATTGTATCCAAGGGAAAAACTTTTAGTACCGAGGGCGCGCCTACGCCACGGAACCCGGTTTCTTTCTGTCTCCAGGCGTGACGCTGCTGCGGTTTTAGCCGATCAGTAACTGCGTGTGTAGAAGGTTAATGCTGTATTGCCGTATATTTTATGGCGGCAAATTTCTAGACCGGAAATCGGCTGTGTCGATCGCTCCGGGCTGTGTTCGACGGCTATTTCGCCGTTTGGTGCTAGCATTTCTTGGCTGGCGATCGTATTTAACACAGGTTCGTACAAGTCGCTGGCGTAGGGCGGATCGAAGTAAATGCGATCGAACTGCTGCCCCGCTAGTGCCGCCAACTTCGCCGTCGCGTTTCCCCGCAGTATTTGGAATGTTTGGGACGAGTCTGCTACTTGCTCCCAGTTTTCGCGGATAATCGCACAAGCTTTCGCCGACTGTTCGATGCCAGTGACACTCGCTGCTTGACGACACAAAGCTTCTGCACCCATCGAACCGCTGCCGGTACAAATGTCAAGCCATCTGCAATCTGCGATCGTCCCTTGCCAAATATTAAATAAAGCTTCTCTGACTCGCGAAGGTGTAGGGCGAGTTGCGAGTCCCGGCAGGGTTTTTATTTGGCGGTTCCCAGAGATTCTTAAACTCATTTAGGAAGAAGGAAGAAAAAAGAAGGAATAAGAGGCAAGAAGGAAGAAGGAATCAGACTTTTAAAAATGTCAAACCCGGTTTCGGCAATCTACCGGGTTTCTCAAGATTAATTCCACCTAAGCAGGTACTTTTTCCCTCACCAGACTGACAAAATTTGACAGCATTTGCAATCCCGTACTCGAAGACTTTTCCGGGTGAAACTGCACGGCCATCAGATTGTCTTTAGCTATAGCCGCCGTCACGTTTTGACTACCGTGAGTCACAATTGCCGATCGCACTTCCCAATCAACTGGATCGACATAATAAGAATGCACGAAATAAACCCAAGGATCAGACGGTAAATTTTGCCACAACGGCAAATTCTGCTGAGTAAATTCCAATTGATTCCATCCCATGTGGGGAATTGTCAAACCCGGTTCCGATCGAAATCGGCGCACTTTTCCCGCAATAACGCCCAATCCCGGTTCTACGCCTTCTTCGGAACTTTCAAACAGAATTTGCAAACCCAAACAAATGCCTAAAAAAGGTTTTCCCGAGGCGATCGCCCTTTTTATCGGTTCTATCAAATTGCGCGATCGTAAATTCTGCATTGCCGGGTCAAACGAACCAACTCCCGGCAAAACCACCGCATCAGCCTGCTCGATTATAGCAGGAGAATCTGTAATTTTTGGCACTGCACCCACATTTTCCAAGCCTTTACAGACCGAGTGCAGATTGCCCATGTCATAGTCCACTACTGCAATGACAGACATTGACTTACTTGCCTTATATTATCAATATCAGTATTATTGCACAAATATGACGGCGAAAATCCTGCTAACCTCATTTGATACTTGGCTTCCCCATCAGCAATCCAACTCTTCCGACGACTTATTAGCCAAAATTTCCCAGATAAAATCTTTGCCTGATTGCCTGACTTTTTTGAGGAAACTGCCAGTAGATTTTCAGCTAGCACCTAATTTAGCGATCGCCAAAATCAACCAACTCCAACCCGATACTATTATCTGCTGCGGCATGGCCGAAAGTCGGCAAAAGTTAACCGTAGAATCTTGCGCTTGTTGCGATAGCGACATTCTGAAAACAGGAGTTAATCTCGAACCGCTAGTCGCGGATTTAGCTGTAACCGAAATCAGTCACGAAGCCGGAAAATTTGTTTGTGAAGCCCTGTATTATGCGGTTTTAAAACATATTTGCGATTCTCAAATGGCCGCTAAATGTATTTTCGTCCACGTACCAATTTTAACTCCTGAGAACGCTGACCGAATGGTCACTGATTTTTTATTAATTATGCGTCGCCTAACTCTCGCAAGTAATAAATAGGTCGCTCTAATTCAACTTAAAAATTTGTTTAGTATTCAGAAACCCGGACTTTTAAAGAAACCGGGTTTCTCAGTGTTAGTTTTTTTTACTAACAACTGCCAATTGCCAAGTCTTTAGCCGCCGTAATTCCAACCGGTGCTTTCTAGCAGCAACGGATTGCCTTCTCGGTGGACGCCTGCAGCCAGAACTTCTCCCACATAAACCGTGTGATCCCCGTGTTCCACAGCACCGACAACTTTGCACTCGACGTAACCCAGAGAATCCGAGATAATCGGACAACCAGTTTCCGCGCCGGGATAAAATTCTACATCCTCAAATTTATTGCCAACGCGGCGCTGCTGCTTGAAGAATTTCTGGGCTAATTCTTTTTGCCCTGCTTCTAGGAAACTCAAAGCAAAGACACCGCTAGCTTTGATCATGGCGTGGGATTTGGAGTCTTGCTTGACGCAGTTGACAACTAAGGGAGGGGTAAAGGAAGATTGCATCACCCAGCTAGCGGTGAAACCGTTGACTTCCTCCCCGTCTTTGACACCGCAGATGTACAATCCGTGAGGGATTTTCCGCAAGATGGTCTTTTTAGCTTGTTCGTCTAGCACGGGCTTACCTGTTCGATCGATAATTCTACACCGCTCAGTTTACCAATGTCGGGCCCACAAACCCACCTGTCTTAAGGGCTATTCGCTAATATTGCCTTTTTCGATCCCAAACTTGACACCAGTTTTAAGTGAAAATTAACAACTCACAACTATTATGAAACTCCATACTTTTTAAACCAATCTTGCATCCGTTTCCAAGCATCCTTAGCTTCTTTTTCCCGGTAACTGGGGCGATAGTCGGCGTTAAAAGCGTGCGGCGCATCTGGATAAAGCACAATTTCCGAACCACTGCTGCCTGTTTTGAGAACTTCCTGCATTTTCTCAACTGTATCGTTGGGAATTCCCTCGTCTTTGCCGCCGTAAAGCCCCAAGACAGGCACTTTCAAAGTTGCTGCAATGTCGATCGGGTGTTTGGGAGTTAAAGCCGTAGAATTGCCAACTACACGCCCGTACCAAGCCACTCCTGCTTTGACTTTCGGGTTGTGGGAAGAGTACAGCCAAACCATTCTGCCACCCCAGCAAAATCCTGTAATTCCCAACTTATTAATATTGCCTTTTGCTGACTTTTGTGCCCAATCTACGGTAGCATCTAAATCCGACATAGCTTGAGCGTCAGGAACTTTCGAGACAACTTTACTCCTAATTTCTTGAATGTCGGTGATTTTAGAAACATCACCTTGACGGGCAAACATTTCTGGGGCGATCGCTAAATAACCTAATTTGGCCAAACGGCGGCAAATATCTTGAATGTGTGCGTGAACTCCGAAGATTTCTTGAATTACTAAAATTACTGGAAAATTGCTGCCGCTGGCTGGCATTGCTCTGTAGGCGGGAATTGACCCATCTTTTACGGGAATTTTTACCTCACCTGCTATTAAACCAGCAGCATCCGTATTGATAACGGCAGCCGCAATAGGATGAACTGCTAAGGCAAATCCGGCGCTTAATGCGGTGACAGTAATAAATTGTCGGCGAGTTAAATCTTTCATGGGGATTTTAGATTTTAGATTTTAGATTTTAGACTGGGGAATTGAGAATTGGTAATTGGTAATTGGTTATTTCATAATTGCTCCTTCTTCCTTCTTCCTTCTTCCTTCGATGCTCGGAAAAGCCGATCGTGCTCTGGATGGTACAAGCGCGATCGCCCTTCTGCTGATTTTCCCAACGCCGGACTAATCACATACATTGTCGTTCTGATCAAATTATTTTCGCGCGTAGCAACGGCCATTTTGTCAAGGGGAACTAGCACAATTTTTTCATCCGGCCACCCCAACCGATAACAAATCGCTACAGGCAAATCCGATGGGTAATGTTCCATCAATTTAGCTTGAGCCTGTTCGACATGGCGGGCGCTCAAATACAGGCACAAACTCGCTTGATGGGCCGCTAAACTCGCCAATTCTTCGCGTTCGGGTACTTCAGTTCTGCCGCTAATTCGCGTCAAAATAATTGTCTGCACAACTCCGGGAACTGTCAACTCAATTTTAAGTTTAGCCGCCGCAAGTTGGAAAGCGCTAATTCCCGGGATTACCTCAAAAGCAATTCCCGCGGAGGCCAAAGCTTGCATTTGTTCGCCGACAGCCCCGTAGAGACAGGGATCGCCCGAATGGAGACGGACGACGCTTTTCCCGCCGCGCACTCGCTCCACCATCAAAGGTACAATCTCTTCGAGGGTCTTATCCGCAGTTTGGATCACTTCAGCATCCGCGCGCACACCCTGCAAAATTTGCTCTGGAACTAGCGAATCAGCAAATAATATGACATCGGCCGCAGCCAGTAATTTTTGAGCCTTAACAGTCAACAAATCCGGGTCTCCCGGACCTGCACCTACAATGTATACCCCTGGAATTAGGGCTTCAATCTCTGTCAAACTCATTGCTGCTAAAAAATTTGCTAAATTTACGGACTCTTCCGGATGTACCTATTTTGATTGGAAGTAAGGGATGGTAGATGCACCCTGGTTTTGAACCCTAGAGACTAACCTCTCTGGGGTTTTTTATTGATCCTCTGGCAATTTCGGAGTGATCTTTGCCCGATCGCTATTCGGGGAGACAACATCGGGTAAAGGTCGATCAAGCAAATAAAGCCAAGCTAACCCGCCCAACCCTAAAACGATCCCAGTCAAGCTTACCATCTGTGCCGTCCGCAGCGGCCCGAACATCAAACTATCAGTCCGCAACCCTTCAATCCAGACTCGACCGGAACTGTAAGCTGCGATATAAACCAAAAATAAAGCACCAGTTTTCAAGCGAATTTTGCCCTGCAAATCGCGGAAAAATAAAGTCAGAAGCAACCCAAATACTGTCAAATTCCACAGGGATTCGTAGAGAAATGTGGGGTGGAAGTATTCAAAACTAGCGTAGGCGGGCGGGCGGCTGTTTGGGGAAATATAGAGTTTCCAAGGCAAATCCGTAGGACTGCCAAAAGCTTCGGAGTTAAAGAAATTTCCCCAGCGTCCGATCGCCTGACCGAGAATTGCCGAAGGCGCGATTAAATCTGCCAATTGCCAAAAAGAAACTCGCTGAATTTTCGCAAAAATTAAAGCTGCGATCGTGCCACCCAAAATCGCCCCGTGAATGGCAATTCCGCCTTTCCAAATCGCAATAATATCTTCAGGCCTCTGGGCGTATTGCTGCCACTCGAAAGCCACGTAATAAATTCGAGCACAGGGAATAGCGCCCAGAACCAGCCAGATTGCCAAATCACCCAGCAATTCCGGGTTGACGCGGCGTTTTTGAGCTAAGTATTGGGAGAGACTGACCCCAATCAAGACGGCAGAAGCTATTAACAGCCCGTACCAGCGAATAGCTACGGGACCAAGTTGAAAGATAATTGGGCCCGGCGATGTAAATTGAAACGCTAAGGGCAGCGCAAGAATATTTAGCACCATAAAAGTTGCATTAATTGTGATGGAAAGCTGTCAAATTTGCACACCCTTTAACAAACTCCAGAGTTTATTTTAGGTGGCTGCGGTCATTTACACGCAATATTTGGGGAATTTTGCCAAAAATTAACTGGATTCTTGATTGTGCAGATTTCTGTTTTGAGTTTTCTTTGTGAGTCCACAATAAGAGCCCCCTAACCCCCCTTTTTAAAGGGGGGAACCGGATTATTCTTAAAGTCTCGCTGATTAAGGGGGATTTGGGGCGATCGAGATTCCGCCTTCTGCATAAGTGCCTTCAGGAGGATTAACGGCAGCTTTGGTCGAGAAGTTTTAAGATAGAGGGTGGCTTTAAATTTTCTGATGACTTATGTCTCCTACTTCCGTTTCTCAGGTGTACTCTTCTGGTAATCCCAGGGGCGCGAATCAGTCTCGCAAGACTGCTGCTTTGGCTGTTGAGTCGGGTAAAATTCCGCCCTTGCTGGGGGCGAGTTTAGCTGAGTTAACGGAATGGGTACAGCAGCAGGGACAACCGGCTTATCGGGGAAAGCAGTTGTACCAGTGGATTTATGAGAAAGGTGCGCGATCGCTCTCTGATATTTCTGTATTCTCGAAACAGTGGCGCGAGACTGTTGCTAAAATTCCGATCGGGCGATCGACCATTCACTATCGATCGGTCGCACCAGACGCCACGGTAAAGTATCTCTTAAAATTGGCAGACGGTCAAATCATTGAAACAGTCGGCATTCCTACCGATAAACGGCTTACTGTCTGCGTCTCAGCCCAAGTTGGCTGCGCGATGGGCTGCGACTTTTGCGCTACGGGAAAAGGCGGTTTCAAGCGCAATTTAGAAAAACACGAAATCGTCGATCAAGTCTTGACAGTACAGCAAGATTTCGGCCGCCGAGTCAGCCACATCGTATTTATGGGAATGGGCGAACCCCTGCTGAATTTCGATAATGTTGTAGCTGCTGTCAAGTGTTTGAATCAAGACGTAGGAATTGGACAGCGAAACATCACCATTTCCACAGTAGGAATTCGCAATCGCATCACCCAACTAGCTGAACATCAACTGCAAGTTACCCTCGCCGTCAGCCTCCATGCTTCCAATCAAAGATTGCGCGAAGAGTTAATTCCTAGCGCCCGCCCTTATCCTTTGGGTGAGTTAATTGCCGAATGTCGGGAATATGTGCGATCGACGGGGCGCAGATTGAGTTTTGAATACGTACTTTTAGCAGGTGTGAATGACTTGCCGGAACACGCAGCCGAGTTAGCAACTCACTTGCGCGGTTTTCAGTGTCACGTCAATTTGATTCCTTACAATCCGATTCAGGAAGCTGAATATAAGCGACCGACTCCCAATCGAATTAACAGTTTCGTTGCGACTTTGAAGGAAAAGAAAATTGCAGTTAGCGTGCGGTATTCTCGCGGCTTAGAAGCAGATGCAGCCTGCGGACAATTGCGGGCATCCGAGGTTTAGGATTGGATTTTTAATCCCTAAAAATTGTCGTATGGTGCGTGAGTTCTGAGATGTTGCACCATTCTCAATTAGCCTTTTGCGGGCGGGCAGGATGCCCACCCCACAAGAAGAAAACTCCATCTTTGTGGAACAGGCCTCTTGCCTGTTCTTAAGAATGGTGCAAGATGTGCGTTATACCGCGTTATTTTATCAATCATCGATAAACTACTTTGTGACGCACCATACTAAACTCTTTAAGCTGTTCTGCCTTTAAATTGTCTGTCAAAAAAAATCAAAGTCTTGTGGGGTGGGCGTCTCGCCCGCCCTGAATATACAATTTAAATGCGCGACAGCTTACAAGCGTTTAACAAGTATCCACCGCAACTCTAACGGCGGTGTTTGTTTCACAGAAAATAAATCGCGCCCGCTAGCCCAACTGACAAACCAAGGTGTCGGCGGCCACGCAGAGTCAGGCAAATGTTTCTGTTCGTATTCAATCACAGATTCATCAGAAATAATTTCTAACGGCAAACCCTCTATTGCTGCTTGCAATTCTTGTCTGGTAATCAGATAAGACCAACACAATTCAGACATTTGTTTTGCCATCTCATCGGGTTCGTACCCATCTACAGCTAAGAAAGCACTGAATAAGATAAACCCGCCGCTTAAAACAGCATCGGACATTTTGCCCAGGAAAAGACGAATTTGTTCGGGGTAGCGGAAATGAGAGAGAACTTCGGTAGCAATGGCTAATTTGTAGCGATAAGTTTTCATCCTCAATAATGGGTCTAAAACGTCGCCTTGCGTGACATTGATCGGCAAGTTTTCGGCGGTTGCTGCTGCTGATAGTTTCTCAGCAAATATCGGTGTTAGTTCGATCGCATCCACGGGATGACCTAACCTTGCTAAGGGCAAACTATTGCGCCCTGGGCCCGCACCCACATCTAAAATAGGTGTTTTTCTCGCTTCGCCTAATTCGGCGGCAATGGCGATGACTTTGGCATCGGGATGGCTGCCGAATAAAGGTTCGGGGCGAATATCCGGCCAGCTATGATATTTCTGGGCCATCGATTCGATTTGAATCTTAGTATTCAGAGTAATGCCGCCGGCTAAACCGCTTTGGGAATTGGCGGGAAAATATGAGACTATTAGATTAGCGTGGGGGGAATTTTTGAATCCTTCTGCTAAGGCGTTGGCGATTAATGTTCGCAAGTTTTCGGCTTGGGCAGCGTCGATGTTTTGTCCGAGAATGTTTAAGAAGTCTGACAGTAATTTAAGATAGTCGTCTAGCATCGATGGCAAGCAAGGCAGATAGAATTCTCCCTTGAGGCCGATGCTCCTTTTGAGCCTTTCTTTGAGAATTAATTTCAGGCGATTCGAGTCTGTCAGCGGCGGACCTGTTTCGGGTGATTCGCTGACGGGCACTGCGGGGATAGATGCGGCACTGGTGAGGTTTTTAGTCACAATATTTTCGATTAGATTCGGCAATAAGTGCGATCGCACCGAGCATAATCTTGTGCTCTTGCACCTGAATTCGAGCGTGCAGCGTTTCGGCGGTATCATCAGGCAATACCGGCACCGCAGCCTGCATTAAAATCGGCCCGCTGTCTACTTCTAAACGGGCGATATGCACCGTACATCCGGTGATTTTAACCTTAGCGGCCAGTGCTTGCTCGACGGCGCGAATTCCTGGGAAACTCGGCAGTAAGCTGGGATGAATGTTAATAACGCGATCGGGAAAAGCATCAAACAAAACTGTGGTAACAATTCGCATCCAACCCGCCATCACGACCCATTCTACATCATATTCTTGAAAACTTTTGACAATTTTTGTATCTAATTCTTCGCGACTTTTGCAGTCGCGGTGATTGAGCAGAATCGAGGGAATGCCATATTTTTCTGCTCGGGCTGCGGCTTTGGCTTCGGGGTTGTTGTAAATTAATACTGGGATTTTAGCGTTGAGTTGTTGATTTTGGATGGCTTGGGCAATTACCTCGAAGTTGCTGCCACTTCCTGATGCTAAAACTCCTAATTTTAATGGAGGATGGGCCTGATCTATCGAACTTTTGCCAATCTCAGGAGAAATCAGGCAGGCATTGGAATTAACAGATACTGGATTAGCGGTCATTCGATTTTAGATTTTAGATTTTAGATTTTGGATTGAGCCCACGGATAAATTCGGGGGGTTGAGGATTTTATATTTTAGATTTTGGATTAATTCCACGGATAAATCCGGGGGCTTGTACCATCAAGAAATTCTTGCTCATAAAGATAAAAACTATTCACTCGTATTCTACTATACAGGTAAAGGGTAAGGCGTGCTTCGGCGCACTCTCCAGGGAGATATTGCGTAAGTCCTAAGTATATTATTTTTTGTCGCTGATCTACTGATTCACTCCTATTCTACAATATTATCAAAAAACTCTTCCCTGAGAATCGAATAAAGTTTTAGATCCCAATATCTGTCTTTCACAAATAGGTGCTGTCGCAATACCCCTTCCAATTGCATCCCCACTTTTTCCATCACCCGAGCGGAAGCAATATTGTTAACTTCACATCGAGCCATAATTCGATTCAGCAACATCTCCCGAAAACCGAATTCAATAACTGCATTGACAGCCTCGCTCATGTATCCTTCGCCCCAATAGCTCCTAGAGAGTGCGTAGCCAATTTCCGCGCGGCTGTGCGTCATGCTCCATTCCACAAATCCGCAAGTCCCGATAAACTTTTTCTCGGTTTTATGAACGATTCCCCAATCTACAAGCTCTCGTCTTTTGTACATCTTAGTAAGTGACCTGAGAAAGTATTTAGTGTCTTCGAGCGATGTGTGAGTTGACCACATTGTGTATTGTGATACTTCGGGGTTTGAGGCATACTCAAACATATCGCTCGCATCGTTTAAAGTAATTTTTCGGAGCAAGAGCCTTTCAGTTTCTATAGTGGGTAAATGAGCTAATATATCGAGAAGGTTCATTTTGACATTGACCTATATTGTGATACCATTTAAAACTAAAAGCTAAAATTTACAAGCCAATGGTTCGGATTAAATTTGGGCGTTTTAACTGGTTGGATAATGATGCGATCGCAGCTTGGACTTTCCTGGTCCCAGCTTTGCTGTTTCTGGGTACTTTTTTGATTTGGCCGATCGCCTATTTATTTTACCTCAGCTTTACCAGCGGCAGCTTTACCCAGTCGGGAGTGCGTTGGATTGGCTTCAACAACTACTGGCGTTTAGTCACCAACCCGGATTTCTGGCAAATTCTCCAAAATACGCTCTATTTTACTACTGCAACAGTCATTCCCAGTTTAGTGATTCCATTGGGCTTAGCAGTTTTGCTAAATCGCTCGTTTGCTTGGCGAGGAGCTCTCCGCACCGCTTATTTTATTCCTTCGATTACCTCTTTAGTTGCAGTTGGCTTGGGTTGGCGGTGGTTGTTTCAAACCGAAGGCCCGGTGAATAATGCCCTAAGTGCGATCGGCTTAAATCCAATTCCTTGGCTTAGCAGCACAGTTTGGGCAATGCCTGTGATAATTCTGCTCAGTGTTTGGAAACAATTAGGCTTTAATATGGTAGTATTTTTAGCAGGATTGCAAGCAATTCCGGTAAATCGTTACGAAGCCGCAGAATTGGATGGAGCTAATGCTTGGCAGCAATTTTTGTACATCACTTTACCCGGTTTGCGACCGACTTTAGTATTTGCTACTGTTACTACTGCTATTTTTACTCTGCGGAGTTTCGAGCAAGTTTACGTCATCACCGGCGGCGGCCCTTTGAACTCTACTAATTTGCTAGTTTATTATATTTACGAGCAAGCTTTTTCGCAATTTGATTTTGGCTATGCAGCCGCTGCTGCAACTTTCCTGATGGCTGTAGCTTTGATATTAGTTTATGTTCAGCTTCGAGTTTGGGGCGAAGATGCTTGATATCACCTCCGGTAGTGTATGAGCGGCGCGGGTTTACGAGAGTGTTTGTTTTAGGCATGATGGTTGGTAAACCCCCCCTACGATCGCACAAATTATACTACAATTAACCCTGCCCATTGCCCAATTACCAATTCCCAATTTTATACTCCATGTGCTCTGCTGTTTGTTCAGCTTGTGCTGTACCCAAAAGTTGGCCGACAACGTGCAAAGACATATCAATTCCCGCTGCAATTCCCCCAGAAGTGATGATTTTGCCGTTATCTACAAATCGCTGATTGGGAGCATCCCGGTTTTGCAAAAGCCTCAAATGGCCAAGAGGTCGTTGAGGTAAGCACAACGAAGTTTTAGCATTTG
>NZ_JAUBUI010000234.1:0-1032 GCF_036705385.1 Microcoleus sp. B3-A4
CGTGATGCTCTATCTGCTCATTCTTGTAACTTTTTTATGCCTTCTCTGATTCCCCAATCAAAGACCTGAATCCTTACTTATTTACGATTGCTATAGCAGCAGTGCACGAGCTTGATTGGTCGCTGTTGACTTTACTAAGGTGGGGCTTGGGATTGTCGCTGAATGCTTGGAATGTCGATCGAACTGAAGGAGAAGACTACGAAAAAGCGTTTCAGCGGTGGCGGTTGAAGAAACAGGTGGGATACTGAAAAGCGCTTTTTATCGGTATAAAGTGCGAATTCATGTATTGGACGATCGCGCGATCGCAAAATCCTTCCCCTTCCATCACCCTACACCAGTGGCAGCTAGAGTAGCGAATTGACAGAAAAATCGGTTTATTTTCCCTCCAGGTCATTTCTCAGGCTTCGTCGCACCAGACCCCCCAGTCGATCGGATTTTCGGCGTGTTTTCGCAGATAAAGGGTTTGGGATTGAGCAAGACCGTTGACCACAATCAAATCCACTTGAACTCGTGCGGGGTGAGCTTGTCAGTTCTCTAGCAGTTTAGCGCGAGATGTTTTAGCTGAGTTGCAGCCGATCATCCTGTTTTCATAAGATCGCTGATAATTTAGATGTCAAATGAGTCGATCGTCTCGGAGAACCTTCAATCAACCGCTGGGAAAATTTTTGCTGACTCCGACGGTTCCTCCTGCTGTCCTCAAACAGTGCCAAACTGAATCTGGGAATTGACGGAGTGAGAAAGCCGCTGAAACCTTGATATTTAGAGGGTTTAGGCTCTTGAACCTCCCTCAAGAGAGTAGTAATTATCACAAGTTTATTGACCATTTAAATGGTAGCGAACACGAACGATCGTGATTAGACCCTGCAAAAAGTCTAGAAATTAGCGATCGCACGCACACATTTTTTTGATGACAAGCTACTCAAACCCTTACTGCGTCAAGTATTTCTACTTGCTTCCTGGGGGGGTGACGACCCGCCCCAAACCCATAGTTAGTAAGGATTGAGCCAACTTGTGGTAAAAAAAGATAGGCAG